>LIZR01000006.1 GCA_001302825.1 Planctomycetes bacterium DG_23
TTTTCATAAACGATGACATTGCAGGGAAGCATAAGTCCAATATTTTCCTCGGCAAGAATGGCCTGGTAGGCATTAGCAGGATTACAGGCCCCCAATATCACATACTTTTCAAAATCAATGCCCAATTTTTCTTTTAACTTCTCCTGGACATCAATTTTAGTTAGCACTCCGAAGTCTTCTTTCTTCAACTGCTCTGTAACAACTTCTATCGCTTTTTCTAAAGGAATGTTCAACTCTTTGGTAAAGCCCCATAATTAATCATTTTTTCCTCCTGGGCCGGGAGGTTGCGGCGACCGACTAATTTTTTCTCCCTCGACTCTTTGGCTTGCTTCATTGGTCTATTTTCGCGGGTTCGCGAAAAAATCCCCTTCTTTATTAAATAATACACTTTTGCGTCTTTGTCAACAATTTAGAATGGACAAAAGTAGTGTGTTCATCATTAGCCATAGGTTACCGCATATCACTTTTTCAAATTAAATACTTTTCCTATACCTTCTCATAAGCAGCGAATTGGAGACCACCGAGACCGAACTGAAGGCCATCGCTGCACCAGCGATCATAGGGTTTAATAAGAATCCAGTAAAGGGGTAAAGAACCCCAGCGGCGATAGGAATACCGGCTGAATTGTAAAAAAATGCCCAGAAGAGATTCTGTTTTATCTTTTTCATTGCATAGCGAGATAAGTCCATAGCCATAACCACATCTCTGAGGTCGTCTTTGATGAGCACGACATCGCCCGACTCAATGGCCACATCCGTTCCGGTGCCGATAGCCAGGCCAATGTCAGCCTGAGTTAGAGCCGGGGCGTCGTTTATGCCATCGCCGACCATAGCCACTTTCAGCCCTTCCTCTTGAAGTTTCTTAATTTCTTGGGCCTTATTTTGTGGAAGGACTTCGGCAAGGACTCTATCGATACCGACCTGCCTGGCTATGGCCTCTCCGGTCCGTTTATTGTCGCCGGTTATCATAATGACTTGCTTACCCATCTCTTTGAGCTTTGCCACGGCTTCTTTAGAAAATTCCTTCAAGGTGTCAGCAACGGCAACCATCCCCAGCAGTCTGTGATTGGTGGCGAACAACATCACCGTTTTGCCTTCGCCTTGCAATCTTTCCAGATCCTGGGTAGCCCCGGATATATCTATGTTTCTATCTTCCATCAGGCCTCTATTGCCCAGTAATATCTCATCACCGTCAATTTTGGCCGCAACCCCTCTGCCGGTCATGGATGCAAAATCACGCACATCCCGCAATCGCACATTCTTTTGCTGGGCCGCCTTTACGATGGCTTCGCCAAGCGGGTGCTCAGAATTTTTCTCTACCGAAGCGGCTAAAGACAAAACTTCTTCTTCAGGCACGCCGTAGGCTATAACATCGGTTAATTCAGGTTGACCTTTGGTTAAGGTGCCTGTCTTATCAAACACTATGGCATTGATTTGGTGAGCGTTTTGCAATGACTCTGCGCTTTTTATCAATATGCCGTTTTCCGCACCTATTCCCGTGCCTACCATAACCGCCGTTGGGGTAGCCAGGCCCAGGGCACAAGGGCAGGCGATAATCAATACCGCGATAAATATGGTTAAGGCGAAGAGGAAATTTGCACCCGCAAGCAACCACACAACGAAAGCCACAGTCCCGATAATAACCACTGCTGGAACAAAATAGGCGGAGACTTTATCGGCAAACTGCTGAATGGGAGCTTTGGAACCCTGGGCTTCTTCGACAAGTTTTACAATCTGGGCTAAAGCGGTATCTTTGCCGACTTTGGTGGCCTTGAATTTGAAACTTCCCGTCTTATTTATGGTGGCGCCGATGACCTCGCTTCCTTCGGATTTTTCAACCGGGATGCTTTCACCGGTAATCATCGATTCGTCAACGCTTGAATATCCTTCTGTTAATATTCCGTCAACAGGAATTTTCTGACCGGGCTTAACAATAACAATATCGCCAACTGTCATTTCTTCCACGGGAATTTCTTGCTCCTGGCCATTTCTCAGGACAAAGGCGGTCATTGCCTGAAGCCCCATAAGTTTTCTAATGGCTTCTGAGGTTTTGCCTTTGGCAATAGCCTCAAGTAGTTTACCCAAAAGAATGAAAGCGATGAGGAATCCGGCAATTTCATAATAGAGATTTCGCATAGTGAAAGCAGTACTGCCTAACCACATAGCCGCTGAAACATATAAACTGTAGAGATAAGCCGCACCCACCCCTAAGGCCACCAGGGTATCCATATTGGCGGTTTTAGTTTTAATTAGTGCCAAAATCCCCCTGGTGAAAAATTGATAACCGGCAAGCATAATAGGGGTGGCCAGAAGGAACTGTATAAGTGCCATATGTTGTATCATAAATGGAGCAAGGGGAAGTTTGAGTCCAGTAGCCATAGCAAAATACATAAGTGGAGATGCCAGGATGATAGATATGGTGAATCTAATCTTAAGGGACCTAACTTCCTTTTGTCGCGCTTCTTTTTCTGCATCGACCGTAACTTCTTCTTCCTCAATAGGCGTGTAACCCGCCGCTTTTATGGTTTCTTTGATCCTATCCGAGGACAAAACCGAACTGTCGTAATGGATGGTCGCTTTTTGGTTAACAAATAGGTCTTTTTTTACTATGCCGTGAAGGCTTCTTAGAGCGCCGTCTACTGTGCCCAGGCAATGGGGATTATCCATACCAATAACTTTAAGTTTTAAAGTGGCTTTACCTTTAACTTCGGGAGTTTCCTTGGGCTCGATGGTTTTGTATCCGGCCTGAGCAATGGTTTGGTGCAACTCGTCCAGAGTAGTCTTTGCGGGGTCATATTCAACATAGGCCTTTTCGCTGCTGAAGTTGACCCTGGCGTCTGATACTCCGGGAGTTTTTTTTAGTGCATTTTCTATGGTTAGCACACAACTTGCGCAATGCATACCTACGATGCCAATTATGGCCCTATTTTTGGAAGGCAGTTGGGCTTGGGGTTTGAGTGGCTCTTCTTTCTTGCCCAAGAACTTATCCCGGCAAACCTTGCTGCAAAAAAAATAGACTTCGCCGTCTTTTTCTGCCTTGAGGGCTTTTCTTTCGTCTACTTCCATTCCACAAATGGGGTCCTTGGGCATAATGCTTTTCCTTCTCTAAGAAGCAGCAAACTGCATTCTATATTCCAAAGTCCAAAGACAAGGTTTATAAGCATTCGGGGTAAGATAACAAGATTATTTTGAAAAGGCCTTATAAGGAGGGGAAAGTTTTGGTGCGAGCTAACCACTCACAAGAAAAGCCCGTGGGACGCAAAGAGAGTCTGGGCCAAAATTCAGAGTGTAAAAGTGAAATGTCAGTTAACCTTGTCTTTTTCTTCTTTCTACTCCTCTTGCTACTTCTCTTCTCCCTCCTCTTTTTCCACTTCCTCCTTTTCTTCGGTTTCAGCAGCAGGGTCTTCTGAAGTTATATCTTCAATCGTTTCTTCAATGATTTTCTTCGAATGTCCCATCCAGGTTCTAACCACGGGTATCCGGTGGCCAAATTTTATAACTGCCGCGATAAGCAAGACAAGGATACCCACTGTCAGAAGCCCCTGAGAGACAAGCTTTCCGCGCCTCTTTTTAATTTTGTCCACCACCTCGCCCAATCTGGAGGGCGCAGAGCCAGATCCAGGAGTGTAATCCACTGAAAGAACGGTTCCCCGTTCTATGCGGGGAACAATTATCACCTGCCCGCAGGTCGGACATCTGCCTCTCTTGCCCGCATATTTTTCATCCACGCTCAACCGTTTACCACAACTGAAACATCTCAGTTTTACATCCATCTCTTTCTCTCCAGGGGGAGGAAGGCACTAACACGCCACAACGAAGTGAAAAAAATAACCCAATTTCGGATATGTTCAATTATCCGTTCATTCGAGCCGTAGGAGTATCATCCGCCAAGATGCGAGCAGGAAGCAAAAATGCCTCTGGACTTTCAGTTTTCTCCTGTTTTTTTATAAAATGCTCGTGGTTCGGGGGGACAAATTTTTGGCATTCGATGCAAAATTTGCTCTGGGGAGAAGCGCATCCAGTGAAAAAAGCGAGCAGAATCCCCGCCAGAGCCATCCAAGAGGAAAGCCTCTTCATAGCCATAATTGCACCTCCCTCATGGCTGATGTGACCCCGCCCGCCCCCCAAAAGTGCCTCGTATTAAAAACAATATTATACCAATTTCTCACTCACAGTCAACACAAAAATTCTTATTTCTTTTCTCTCTTAGCAGAATAAATGCAAATTTTCTTCCATCGCAGGGCCTATTCTCTTATAATTTCGATGCGAGGAGGCGTTTTAGGCAAAAAATGGAAGAAATTGCATTTCTGCTTAGGCTGCGGGCCAGGATTGCGGCCAACACCGTGGCCAAGGTTCTGAGCACCGCTAAACTCAGAAGCGCAATGGTAGTGGGATTTTGTGTCGTTTTCTGGGGTACCCTTTTCCTGACCTTCTGTCGCGGTTTCCTCTTCCTGGATAAATTTCCCTTTTTCAAAGAACGGGTGGTGGAATATCTATTTTCACTTTTCTTCTTTTTCCTATTTTTGATGCTTATCTTTTCCAATGCCATTATCAGTTTTTCCAGCCTGTTCCGCTCCGACGAAGTGGGGTTCTTGCTGGGGTTGCCCCTCTGCGGCGAGAATGTATTTTTATATAAGTTCGTGGAATCGGTGGCCTTCAGTTCCTGGGCATTTCTTTTGCTGGGGATGCCGGTGATGATTGCCTATGGTCTGACGGAAGGGGTAGGGTTTATCTTTTATGTTTTCGTCTTTTTCTTTCTTCTGGGATTTATCTTCTTACCCGCGGGCTTGGGCTCTTTAATAGCGCTTCTTCTGGTTTCCTTTTTTCAAAGGCGAAAGAAACATATCCTGGCGCTCTTTCTAATTCTGGCAGGGGCGTTTTTGTCTGTGGGTCTTGGCCGCATAATCCTTCAGGCGAAGTCGGAATTTACTTTTTCCGGGATATGGGTTAAAGGCCTTCTGGATAGGTTCAGTTTCAGTAAGAACGCTTTTCTGCCCAGTCACTGGCTCACTCAGGGAACCCTGGCCTTAGCCCGGGGCAAAGGCTCGGATGCGCTGCTTTATTTCGCGGTGATTATCGCCAACGCTCTTTTACTTACCCTCATAATTTATCAGGTGGCGAGTAGAATCTATGCTTTCAGTTGGTCCAAATCGCAAGGACGCACCGGCAAGAGGCCCCTGAGTATCGGCCGCTTCTGGGATAGGATTTTGGAGAAGGCGTTTTTCTATCTTAGCCCCGGGGCCCGACTGCTTTTGCTGAAGGACTTCAAGACCTTTCGTCGTGACCCGGCACAATGGGGCCAATTTCTCATATTTTTTGGGCTCCTGGGTGTTTATGTTCTGAATCTGCGCACCTTTGCCTATCACCGTGCGGAAACTAACTGGAAGAGCATAGTCTCTTTTCTTAATCTCTCGGCCACGGCGCTGACTCTGGCCACCTTCAACAGCCGTTTTATCTATCCACTTCTTTCGCTGGAGGGCCGAAGGTTCTGGATTCTGGCTTTGGCACCGGTGGAAAGAAAGGCGATGCTTCTGGGCAAATTTGCTTACTCGCTTGTGGGCTCTCTGTTGGTGAGCGTTGGCCTTATATTTCTTTCGGATTTTATGCTTCAGATGCCATTTTTCGTGGTTGCTATCCACGCGGGGACTATGTTTTTGATTTGTTTTGGCCTTTCAGGAATAACGGTAGGTTTGGCGGCGATTTATCCCAATCTAAAGGAGGAAAATCCATCGAAGATTGTGGCAGGATTTGGCGGGACCTTTACTTTTCTTTTGAGTCTGGCCTTTATCATGGCCGTGATATCTCTGGAGATACTTCCTTTTCACCTATACCTCGCTTCCAGGCGGATAACAGAAGCGGCCTTTGGACGATGGCTATTGATAGCCTTTGCCGTGGCCATAGGTATTACCTTTCTCGTTTCCTATGCACCTTTGGTCTTGGGGATTAGGGCTTTTAAAAGGATGGAATTTTAAGGCGGGCCAAATATCTTAAGAGCTCCCTTATCCGACTCATCTCCTCTTTTTTCAGGTTCTCTCGGCCAAAGCGGACCCTGTAGAAGGCCTCGGTTATTTCGCTTACCGGCCGAAGGGTTTCGCCCGCCCGAGAGATAATATGTCGGGCAAATTCCATAGGCGTGAAGGTGGGTTCTCTCTTGAAGCCTTTGCGAGAGAGGATGAGCAGCAGTTGGCGGTAAAATTTCACTTGAGGATAAGGCAGGTATACTGTTGCGTGAGACTTGAAGAATTTGAAAACAATGATAAACGGCCTCATTATCGCCCAGCGGAAAAACAAGACGAATAACACAGCGGCAGTGAGGAGGGAAAGCCCAATTACGGTTATTAAGGGGCCTGTCCAGGATGCCCCCAAGGGGGTTATGCGGCGGCCACCGATCAGAAAACGCCCCCTCCTCAATCTTCCGCCAAGGATTCTTCGGCCCAAGGCGTTACTTGCCCTTTCCACTGCTTTGTAGACCTTAGCCTGATATTCTTCATAGCCTATGATGTACGAATACCAGCGAATCTCCAGCAAATCGAGCAGTTGCCTGAAATTTCCTATCCAGGGCAAGGAAGGGCCGGGAAGCGCCGGCGACCCCATAAGAGGAGACGGGTCAAAAGTAATCCAGCCTATGTCCGGGAAATAGACCTCCACCCAAGAGTGGGCGTCGTTTTGGCGAATTAGATAGGAGTCGCCGAGTCGATTCCACTCGCCATTTCTGAAGCCATTTACCAGTCGGCAAGGAACACCCAAGGAGCGAAGGAGCACAACCATAGCGGAGGCGAAATATTCACAGTGGCCCTCCTTTAAGTTAAAAAGGAAATCTTCCACCGGCTCAACATCCAGGCTGTGGCGGATATTGAAAGTATAATGATAGTTTGCGCTCAAGAACATCTCGATGGCCCTGGCTTTGTCAAAGGGGGTGGGGTACTTGTCGTCGGGGGCGGCTTCCCGGGCCAGTGCGTAAACCCGCGGCGAAATTTGCTCAGGCAGAGGTAAGTATTGCCGGACAATATGCATAGGATAGTTACTTGGTGCAGAGCGAAGATCCTCTTCCAGAGGTCTGGGGATGCGAGATACTACCTTATATTTCAAGGGAAACCACCGGTCATGCGCAGTGGTCAAGACCTCGCTCGTTTCGCAATATTCAATGCTATGTAGTGCGGTACTCTCAAAGCGAATCGGAGCATAAAGTGAGAACACGATTCTTGAATCCAACGGTTGAAGAATAACTTCTTGCGTAATGTCTTCTACAGGGCAATTAGGCAATCGACGAATTAAGGAAAGCGGAACTTTCTCCGTGCTGTAATAACGACCTCGGCCTCTTCCGTCCTGAAATTCTTCCCAGGCAGAACCATCATAATTTTGAAATGAAATCCCTCGCCAGTAGAGGTCGTCCTTGGGAATATAGGGTTTGTCATCTTTATAGAGACTTACCGCCATCACCGGGTCTGTCTTTTCCAAGATTTGCCCTATATCATCCAGTTCTACTTCCTCCGAAAAACCGGTAACAAGCACTGCGGGGACAGGGGTTTTGGTTACCCGGGCATGCCAGATAGCAGCAGTAAACCGTGGGAAAAAGACAAAAGTCAGAAATACCATTGGTAAGCCAAGACTGAATATGGTGACCAGAGTGCTGCTGAAGCCCCCTAAAGGCCTTTTTATATAAAGGGCCTTTCCCACGCTCCCTTTTCTTTCCATCTCCTCTTGGATATCTTCTCGGGTTCTTTTATCCTGAAAGACTATCAGGACATAAGCAGCGAGCAACGCATAGAACAGAAGAAAGGGCAGGTAATACATCTTCACCGTGAGGATAGCAGCGACCATAATGTTTATTAAACTTATAAGCATTAGGAGGCCATAATCCCGCTGCTTTTTCTTTTGCAAAAGCTTGATGATAGTCACATAGACAAGAAAATGGCTCATACTTTTTATAAAGTCATAGATGATAAAATATTCAACGACGGCGCCTATGAAACCTGCTACCGTTAACCAGGAAGCCACCCCTTCTTCAATGTTGGCGTCTTTCTTTTCTATATACCAACACGCAGTAAAGCAAACAAAAACAAAGAGGCTAAAGTATATTGAACCCTGAGCCACGGTCATAACAAGCGCGGCCAGACCGATGAGCAGATATAGAGAAAATCTGAAATTAAGACTTCTTCTAATTTGTCCGATAATTTGCTTCACGCGACCTTTTCTCCTGCTAATTCAGGGCTGCTCTTGAGGCTGAAAAGGGAATGGAAGAAAGGTGAAGATACATCTACAACTTTCACTGTGCCCGGTCGACCGCGAATTTGCCCCAGAGACTGGAACGCCGCTGCCTCTTCTTCCAAAATAACTGCCACCAAAAATGCAGTGTCAAACAATTCTCTTTCCACCAACCTGACTAAATCCCTCAAAGTATATTTGGAAGATGCTTCAAGAACAGCCAAGGTTCGAAGCAATCTATAGAAATGTGCCTGGCCTCTGCCGCCCGGGATCCCCACCAGCCCCTTACCCATTGCATAAAATGAGTAAGCAATATGGGATTCCTCCAAGGCTCTTGCCAAGGTGGCCACAAAACTTATGGCCAATTCTAAGTTTTCTCTTCGATTATCTTCTGCAAGTTCAGGGATGAAGGTGTCCAGGAGGATACTTACCTCTTCTCGTTCGGAACGGTCGAATTCCTTGACCAGGGGCTTGGCCAGTTTGGCCGAACTTTTCCAATGTATATGGCGTGGGTTGTCCCCAGGACGATACTCCCGAAGACCGTAAAATTCCTCTTCCCCACCTTTGACAAAGGTCTTCACCGCGCCTGCGCTAAATTTGGCCCCACCTGAAGGCATGATTGTTTGCTCAAGTTGGCCTAAACGGGGAAGAACCAACAGAGTTGCTTCACTGGGAATGCTTATGGCCCTTTCAAAGAAGCCAAAGGGAAAAGCAGTAGTTAGCTTGCAGGTGTTTAGAGTATAAAGGCCCCGGTGCGGGATTAGCCCGGTATAGGAAAGCGTCTGGCCAGAGCCAGGTGCCAGTTTGGAGAAGTAGACTTTGGCGGGCCAAATAGACGGATTACTGTTGGGAGCATCCTCAAAAAGAACGGAAAATGAACTTGCCCATCGCTTATTATTTCTCAAAGTAACATCAACTTGGAAAGGTTCACCAGCAAAAACATCTACCGGAAGAAGCCTGGTTACTGCACTCTTGGAAAGAGGGCCTTTGGATACGAACCAGGAGGCCGCCATTGCCCCAAGTGTGAACCCCAGCACGAGATGCACAAGGTTGAGCCCGGACACCACGGCCATAGCACCTATACCGCAGGCGACCAGAGTCAAGATGCGACCGGACCTGGTTACCCTTAGCCTGCGAGCGAATTTTCCCCGGCGAAATATCAGCCCTGAGGGCCCACCTCCTAAGAGATGCAAAACGCCAATGCCAAGTGCCAGGAGGAAAGAAATGCTGAAGATTTGCGGCGCACCTACGGCCAGACTTCCCGCCGACAGAAAAACAAAAAATAGAAAAAGCCAGCGCTTGTGACTGTCAAAAAGCGAGATAGTAAATTGAGAAAAGACCCTATTGGATTTCACCAGTCGGTTACCTCCGATTATCGCGCTGAGCAAACACCTTGCTCTGCAAGAAGGGGCTCAGGGCGCAGATAGCCGGCGCGAATGACTTTGAGGAAACCCCGCGGTGTCTTAAGCCCAGGCCATTTTTGCCGTAACTTGGTCGCGGATGGCAGTAACTATACGAATGGCCTCCGCACCCGGTCCGGTTCCTCTGGAGATTTTGTCCACCACGCGATGGGCCAAGACAGGCACAGCCAGCCGTTTCACATCGTCGGGGACGCAATAATTTCTTCCCTCAATTAGAGCGAGGGCCTGAGCGGCGCGGAATAGATTGAGATTTCCTCGTGGGCTCACCCCTATTTCCAACTCGTCCGAGTTTCGCGTCCCTTCTGCAATAGCCAGGATGTAATCGGCAATTGTTTCATCCACATTCACCTCTCTGACCCTTTGCTGAATCTCCAGCACCTGGTCGCTGGACATAACCGCCAGCAGGGAATCGAAGGGATGTCTTATCTTCTGGTCATATAAAACGCGCTTTTCATCATCCCAGCCGGGGTAGCCGATGCGCAGCCGCAAGAGAAACCTGTCCAGTTGAGATTCGGGCAGAGAGAAAGTGCCCGTGAATTCAAAGGGGTTCTGTGTGGCGATGACCATAAAGGGTGAGGGAAGCGGATGTGAGACACCATCAACAGAGACATGGTAGTCATTCATTGCTTCCAGAAGACTCGACTGGGTGCGGGGAGTGGTGCGATTTATCTCATCGGCCAGTATAATGTTAGCGAAGATGGGACCCTTTTTGAACACAAACTCATCTCGCGGCGCGTTGAATATGGACACACCGATAATATCCGTAGGCAGTAAATCCGGAGTAAATTGGATGCGCCTGAATGAACAGTGAATGGAACGAGCCAGGGTCCGAGCCAGAATGGTTTTTCCCACTCCGGGCACATCCTCAATGAGTATGTGACCTCCAGAAAAAAGCCCCACCAAAACCACATCTACCACTTCATCTTTGCCAATAAAAACACGCTTGATATTCTCCCTAAGTATCTGAATGTCTTCGATCACTGGATTTGCTCCAAGCCATAGACACCTCGCAGAATTTCTCTTCCCCCCAGTCCCCTTCTATGATAGAATATATTTACAGAGTGCCGGAGACGAGACTCGAACTCGTACAGTCCATAGGGACCATTAGGCCCTCAACCTAACGCGTCTACCAAATTCCGCCACTCCGGCCAATGACATTATTGTACCACTTTTGGCATTAAAGTCAAGGAGTTTTTTAGCCAAGGTATGCTCTTTCACTTAAACTATTATGGATAAGGAAGATAAGGTTATGGGCAGTTCGTTCAAAAGGCCTTACTGGCCATATGGGTTGATTGCCATTTTTGCTTTAACCCTCATATTAGTCGGCGTTTTCGGCTTTCTGGGTATGCGCTCGCTAAGAGTCCCCGGGGAAACCCCACAAGTCACTTCAAAAGATGAACTTATGCGGGCTCTGGGCATTCAGTTGCTTGAAGAGGCCTCGGCGCCTTCATTTACCCTGTCCGACCTCAATGGAAAACCCACCAGTCTCACTGATTTTAAGGGCAACCTCGTGCTTTTGAATTTCTGGGCTACCTGGTGTGGGCCCTGTGTAGAAGAGACGCCTTCCTTGGAAAGGCTACATTCAGAATACAAAGACCAGGGCCTGGTGCTGCTTGCGGTAGCCATTCAGAGTGATATTCGTTCAGTGGAAAACTTCGTGAGGGAAATGAACCTGAGTTTTAGAGTGCTTATCGATGAGGATGGAAGTGTCTTTCAAAACTACGGGCTATTCTCTGTCCCCACGACTTTTTTCATTGGAAAAGATGGCAAGATTATTGGCCAGCGCGTAGGCGCGATGAATTGGGCCACACCTCAAATGTTAAGTCTCATAAGCCTGCTTTTATCTGACGAGCAAAGGCCACTGACAGTGCCTTCCCAGGCCGAAAGTCCTCCTGCCGAGATCGATGTAAGAACCCTGGAGACGGTGCCGCTTTTACTGGGCTTTTCTATCGCTTTCTTATTGGGCATACTCTATTTCATTTCTCCTTGTGTTCTGCCTTTAGTTCCTTCCTATCTCTCATATATTACCGGGATGTCCTTCCAGGAATTAACCGCAACTCAGGAGAAGGCCAGAAGTCCATCCCGGCGTCTGGCCATAATTCATTCCTTATTATTTATCGTGGGCTTCTCCATATTCTTCGTTGTCTTGGGTGCTTCTGCCAGCCTTGCGGGCCATTTTTTAAGAGAGCACCGGGATGTGGTCAGGATTGGGGGCGGAATACTGATTATAATTTTCGGGCTAATAATATCCGGCATTTTAAGAATTCCTTTTTTGATGAGGGACTGGCGCATTCGGTTTAAGGAAAAGCCCACGGGATTTCTGGGGTCTTTTTTGGTGGGGCTTACTTTTTCGGCAGGGTGGACGGCCTGTGGAGCGCCGCTTTTGGGCTCGATACTCGCCCTCAGCAGTCAAACGGCAACCGTGGGGCGCGGTGTTTTTTTTCTATCGGGCTTTTCTTTGGGATTGGCGCTGCCTTTCTTCCTGAGCGCCGTGGCTCTTACTTCCTTTCTGAGCTTCTTCACCAAATTCAGGAAATTCATTGGGCTGGTAGAAAAGATATCCGGAGCATTGCTGATTCTGGTCGGTTTATTGCTTTTAACTAACTCTTTTAACCTGCTTGTCCGTTATTTCTCCAAATTACTTCCCTGAGTTGCATATTCATACGGCGCCCCTACTATACTATGACTTTAAGGTCTAAGTAATATGCGGGCATCGGCTACCTTGGCCCCCTTCCCTTCCTCCAGCACCATAAGCGGATTTACATCCAATTCCTCTATCTCGCCGAAATCAGTCACTAATTGTGAAAGCCTCAGGAGACATTCGGCAATCGCATCCAGGTCGGAAGGGGCCTGGCCGCGCAAGCCTGCCAGCATCCTATAGGCCCGTATGGATTCTATCATTCTGATAGCGCTTAGTTCGCGTATGGGTGCCAATCGAAAGGTGACATCCCGCAAGGCCTCCACATATATTCCACCCAGGCCAAACATCAGGATAGGGCCGAAATGCGGGTCTCTTTTCATTCCTATGATTGTCTCTCGTGCACCTTTAACCATCTCAGCAATAGTAACGCCCCAGATGGAGGCTTTGGGCATTTTCCTTTTGACACTGCGCATCATCTCGCGATAGGCCCGTCTTATGCTTGACTCATCATCAAGCCCCACGCTCACGCCTCCCACATCAAACTTATGTATTACATCCGGCGAGGCTATCTTCATCACTACTGGATAGCCGAATTTCTGGGCGGCCTTCAAGCATTCTTCCACACTCGTGGCCAGGATGTAATCCACCACGGGAAAGCCATAGGCCTCCAGGACTTCCACGGCCTCGGCTTCGGGGATGTGCGTGCGTTTTTCTTCTCGCGCCTTTTTGAATATGGCTCGCACTTTGCGCTTTTTGACTTTGAAGGTCTTGAAAGCCGTGCGCGGACGCGTGGTCCAATCTGCGTACTGAGACATATTGCCGAGCGCCCGTGCCGCACTTTCCGGAAAGGTATAATGGGGAACAGCACCCTCCTCCAATATTTTCACGCCCTTGGATATATCCACCACGCCCATAAAGCAAGCCAGGATAGGTTTTGTCGCCCGGGTGCTTATCTGGCATATAACGCGGGCTATTTCTTCAATATCGGTCATTGTTTGCGGGGTGAGAATAACTATCACCCCATCCACCTTCCTGTCGGCGAGCACAGCGCGCAGGGCTATCTTGTAGCGGTCGTTTTGCGCATCACCAATTAAGTCAATGGGATTTTCTACAATGGCCTCTGCCGGCAATCGTTTTTTCATCTTAGCTTTAGTCTTGGGCGAAAGAGCGGCCATCTCCAGGCCGTATCTTATACAGGCATCAGTAGCCATTATTCCCGGACCGCCAGCATTAGTAACTATGGCCGCGCGGCGCCCCTGAGGTAAAGGCTGATTGGCAAAGGCCACTGCGCAGTCAAAGAGTTCCTCCACCGAATCAACCCTTAAGACCCCGGATTGGGCAAATATTGCGTCATAGACTTCGTCCGAGCCGGAAAGACTCCCGGTATGTGATGAAGCCGCCTTGGCCCCGGGAGGGGTGCGGCCTGATTTTACGGCCAATATGGGCTTTCTTCTGGCGATTTCTCCTGTAATATCCCAGGCCAGTTTTATGAAGGCCTTCCCATCCTCCACTTCCTCTAAATACATTAAGACCACATCTGTCTTGGGGTCTTCCGCAAAAGCGTGTAAGATGTCGATTTCATTCACATCGGCCTTGTTTCCCATACTAATGAATTTGGAAAAACCGAAGCCAGTCCCCTGGGCATAGTCCAGCACCGCGGTGCACAACGCCCCACTTTGAGAAAGGAAGGCAATATTGCCCCTTTTGGGAATGCTGCGGGCAAAACTTGCGTTGAGCGAAACCTCCGGGTCGGTGTTAATGACTCCCAGGCAGTTGGGGCCGACCAGGGATATATCGTGCCTTCTTACTATGCGCTTAACTTGCTCTTCTAACTGCACACCCCTTCCGCCCACTTCCTTGAATCCGGCGGAGATAATCACCGCACCTTTGACGCCTTTCTCGCCACATTCTTCAAGAACCTTGGGCACCACCTCCCGGGGCACAATTATCACTGCCAAATCTATCTCCTCAGGAATATCTTTTACGGAAGGGTAGCATTTGACGCCAAGGATGCCCTTGGCCTTAGGATTGACCGGATAGAGTATTCCCCGGTAGTTGTTTAAGAGGATATTGCGAAAGATGGCCTGACCCACGCTTTCCGGCCTTCGTGAAGCTCCGATTACCGCAATAGACTTGGGGCAAAAAATGGGACGAAGGTCTTCACACTCTTTCATAACCACCTCAGTTCAGTTCAAAAAAGCCAAATATAGATAATGAAAAACTAATGTCAGGACCATTATGCTGTGATTTTATCCAGGAGGCCACTCTGGGTCAAGAAGAAATAATATGGCCGTGTGCGCAACTTGGTGTCCATAAAGACTTGACCTGGTCCGGGTAAAGATTTAGAATTTATTTTCAGTACTCAATTTTTATGAATGAAGCCCACTTGAAAGACTGCTTGCGATGTCCATAGATACCGCCCGGCAGAACGGCCGGGAAAAAGAAAAACGGCCGTCCGGCCCTTTATTCATAAAAAGAAACTACTACTTGGGGATATTTAACGGCGTTTCTTATTCCTTCGGTCGACAGTTCATCAGTGCCCGCATAGTACTTTCCGAGTTCATTTACGAATTCACCCATTCCAGCACCCTGGTGGGGCTAACGGTCGCCCTGAATAGTGCCACGATGATATGGCCCCAACTTTTCGTGAGTAACTTAGTAGAACATCGGGCGCGCAAGAAACCCTTCTATGCCTTTTCCTGTCTGGTGCGCATTATAACCATTGCTTTTATCTTCCTTCTTCTGGCTCGAAGCGGCAGCAAACCGCGCAGTTATTTCTTTCCTCTTTTTTTTCTTCTCTACTTCATATTCGGTATTGGCACGGGTATCGGGATAATTCCCTTTTATGATATAATATCCAGAACCATCCCGCCCACCAAACGGGGCTCCTTCTTTGGCAACCGCCGGTTCTGGAGCGGGCTTTTGATGTTTCCCTTCGCCCTTTTCTTTGTGCATCGGGTGGTGCGCTGGCCCTTCCCTCAGAACTATCTCACCCTTTTTGCCGTAAGTTCATTCTGGGTGGTTATGGGACTGATTATTTTCCTTTTTGTAACTGAACCACCCGGCATCCCTCGAGCCCGGCGGTTGAGATTCAAATATCATTTAGCCTCTGGCTTTAGAACCTTAAGAAGAAACAAAAACTGTAGAAACCTGCTGCTGATGCGTTTCTTCGCCACTATAGGCGACTTGCCTATGGCCTTTTATATACCGTATGCCATAAAGATTTTGGGTTTGGTGAAGGTGAGCGGTATCTTTCTTGCCTTCTTCACCCTGAGTCGGGTTTTGCCGAGTCTATTTTGGGGGAAAATGGGCGACAGAAAAGGGAACAAATTTGTTCTGGCGATGAATGCCATCCTGGTGACCATAGCCCCACTTATAGCCATAGCAGCCGGCAGTCTTTCAAAAGTGGTGCATATAGGTGGATGGGAGGCAAATGTTGGAGAAGTGGTGCTTATTATGGCGCTGATGATAAGCGGGACGACTTTTAGCGGGCGATCCATCGCCCAGGTCAATTTCCTCTTGGAGATGGCGCCAGAAAGGCGCCGACCAAGTTTCATCGCCTTTATGAATACCTTCGCCTTCCCCCTTGCCTTTTTCCCTCTTTTGGGCGGTATTTTTGCCGATGCCTTCGGATTTAATCTGCTCTTTTTTATATCTTTCCTTTCCGGAATGGCTATGTTGTATTTCGTATTGCGCCTGGAAGAGGTAAGGAAGACATAATGTGGATAAAAAGGAAAACAAGGCGCATTTTTTGCCCGGGTCTCGGAGAAAGGAGGAGGAAGATGAGATCTCTTTCGTTATTTATGACGGCGATAGGGGTTATCTTTTTGAGTTTCCAGGGGCGTCCTCTGACCGAGGCTAAGATTAGTTCGTTGCCTCAGCCAAGTCTAAAGGGAGATGTTTCAGTGGAAGAGGCCCTGGCCAGACGCAGGTCCATCCGGAGTTTCAGCGAAGAGAAACTCACTACCGAAGAGATTAGTCAGTTACTCTGGGCCGCTCAGGGAATAACTCAAAGAGGGACCGGCTTCAGAACCGCCCCTTCCGCTGGCGCCCTTTATCCGCTGGAAGTTTACCTGGTAACCGAAGATGGCCTCTTTCATTATATGTCCCAGGGGCATCGGCTGGAGAGGCTCGAAGATAGTGACCTGCGAAATGAACTGGCCGGGGCGGCTCTGGGTCAGCGAGCAGTAAGAGAGGCCGCAGTAGATTTCGTGGTCACCGCCGTCTATTCCAGAACCACAAGAAAGTATGGCCCAAGAGGTGAAAGGTATGTCCACATTGAGGTAGGTCATTTAGGGCAAAATATCCATCTTCAAGCCGTGGCGCTGGGACTCGGTTCCCTCTCTGTAGGCGCCTTCAGCGATGAGCAGGTCAGGCGGGTATTATCCTTGCCCAAAGAAGAAGTGCCTCTTTATATCATCCCTGTGGGCCATCCAAAGTAGCGGCAGAGAACCACCCTACGAAAATAATCAAATCTATCAAGATTTTGCTTGACAAGAGAAGTGTTTTTCAATATTATATGATTAAATGCTCATAAACTCAAGGAGATGGAAATGGAAGATTTCCCTCATCGTTTGGTTGCCGACTATTTTGCCGCTTTATCTCATCCTATAAGGGTCAAAATCCTGGAGCTATTAAGGGATGGCGAGTGTTGCGTGTGCGAGATTTTCCCGGCCATAGGCGCTGAGCAGTCTAATACCTCCCGCCATCTGGCGGTGCTGCGTCGCGCGGGGATTTTGAAAGAACGCCGGGAGGGGGTAAAAGTATTTTATGCGGTAGCAGATAAAAAGGTTTTTGGCATTATCGATGCCGCAAAAAGAATAAGCGGGCAGCAAATATTAGCCCGGGCTGAGGCCTTGAGGTGAATTCGAGATGTTTCTGGGAAAGGAAAGATAGCGCTGTATAAAACGGCGGTCTTAACAAAGTTGATTTTTATTCTTATAAAAGTTTTGAGAATGCCGAAAAAGGAAACGATGACATGCAAGGAAAGTCACACCGGGTTGAACGAAGGCTGACGAGCTTTGAAAAATACCTCAGCATCTGGGTAATTCTTTGTGTCCTTACCGGCATATTGCTTGGCCGCTTAGCGCCGGGGGTGGCCAGGTCTCTCGATGGGCTGGCCATATATGTCAAAGGGGCCCCTGTAGTCTCTATCCCCATCGCTGTTTGTCTATTTTTTATGATGTATCCGATTATGGTAAAGGTAGATTTTGCCGCGGTGGCACAAGCAGGAAAAAACCCCAAACCGGTGCTTCTAACGCTCTTCGCTAACTGGGCCGTCAAGCCTTTCACAATGTATGCCATCGGTTTTTTCTTCCTCGGCGCCCTTTTTGTGGGCTTCATCGGCACCAGTGCCGTGGACTATGTCAAACTTCCTCCTGGCGCTGACTGGGCTGTTGGCAGCGTTCACGGAGCAGGTAAGGTAGTGATGCACCAGAGTCTAAAGATGCTTGAGGTTCCTTTGTGGCGAAGTTACCTTGCCGGATGCATCCTCCTGGGGATTGCTCCCTGCACGGCGATGGTGCTGGTTTGGGGGTACCTGGCCAGGGGGAATGATGCTCACACTCTGTTAATGGTGGCCATTAACTCTTTGTCTATGCTCGTACTCTACGGGCCGCTGGGCGGCTTTCTGCTTGGTGTGGGTCGGCTGCCCGTTCCCTGGCAGGCACTGCTTCTTTCCATTACCATCTATGTTGCGCTGCCTTTGGTGGCCGGATATTTCTCGCGCCGGTGGATTATCAAGACTAAAGGCCGGGAGTGGTTCCAGCAGAAATTCCTGCATCTTCTTACGCCGGTAGCCATCATCGCCCTCCTCGTTACCCTGGTTCTCCTGTTCTCCTTTAAAGGAGAAATCATCCTTGGACAGCCCCAGACCATCCTCTGGATTGCCGTTCCCCTTTTTATTCAAACCAATCTCATCTTCTGGATGACCTATGGTTTAGCAAGGCTTCTAAGGCTATCGTATGAAGATTCAGCACCTTCAGCGATGATCGGCGCGTCCAATCATTTTGAGGTGGCCATCGCCACAAGCACTATGCTCTTCGGCCTGGCGAGTGGTTCATCGCTGGCAACAGTTGTGGGTGTGCTCATTGAAGTACCAGTAATGCTGATGTTGGTCAAGATTTGCTTGAGAACTCAAGGGTGGTTTTCCCGTAGTTAACCGGGAAGGAGATAATTGCTGATGAAGACGGGTGTCCTTGCTGCCTTAAAGGAGATTAAGAGATGGCTTGAGAATAGAACTTAAAATTGCTCAAGAGGACCAGTTTTCATTCAGATTTAATAATTTTTTCTACAATTTTTTCAAGCGCCCGGGCAGCGAGATTCTGAGCATAGAAGAGGCTGTAAGGTTTACCTTCATCGCAGGCCGTTACTATAGCTGGGTCCATAGGGAGCCTCCCCAGGAAGGGTGCTCCCATCTCCCGGGCCATTCGCTCCCCTCCCCCGCTCTTGAAAGGCTCGATCCTCTTACCACAGTGAGGGCAAGTGAGACCGCTCATATTCTCTATAACTCCCACAAGCGAAAGATTAACCCGTCTGATGAACGAGATGCATTTACGCACATCCGATAGAGATATCTCCTGTGGCGTAGTCACAATAACGGCCCGGGCATCCGGGATAGCCTGGGCAATGGAAAGCGGTTCATCTCCTGTGCCCGGCGGCAAATCTATGACCAGATAGTCAAGCTCTTCCCATTTTACCTGGCCGATGAATTGCTTGATGGCGCTGCTTTTCAAGGGCCCACGCCAGATTATGGCATCATTTTCACTTTGCAGCAAAAAACCAATAGATACGATGCTCAATCCATCCAGCAGTTTGGCCGGAGTCATCAAGCCTTCTTTCGAGCCGAGCCGGGCCCGGTCCAGGCCTAACATTTTCGGGATGGAAGGCCCATGCAAATCCACATCCATAAGACCGACTTTAAATCTCCTCTTAGCAAGCCCTACGGCCAGGCTGCTGGCAATGAAGCTTTTGCCCACACCTCCCTTACCACTTATTACCATTATCTTATGTTTAATATGTTGGAGGCTTCTCTGAACAGCACGATTCAATTGATTGAGGTCAGACGCTCCGGTCGGGTAAGACTGACTGGCAGAGGGGGAGGTTCGCTCTCTTGCTTTGTTTTTCATATTAGGCACTGCCCTTTCTTTCCGGGAAGGTTCATTCATCTACTTTTCGGGCTGCAGTAATGATGTCTTTTCTTAGAATCTCACTGTCACAGCGCAGTCCTTCGGGAAGCGGAATCGGCCTTGCTCCGCAGGTTTCTTCTCTCATCAAACTAAAGCCTTGCTGAAGCAAAGCCTCTTTGAAATCTTTCTGCCTCCAAGGGAAATGTATCTCCTTCATCTCCCATGCGCAGTCCAGCTCTTCGTATTTAGTGAGAAATTCCATAGCGTCAGAAATATCCAGACGGTACTTATTTTCAGAAATCTGCTCCAGTTGGATAGGCCTGCCCACAAACTTTTCGGCAAAGCGCAAAAGCCTTTGCTTTGGTCTTTGGTCTTCGAACTTAAAGGTGACCTGACTGGGCTTTGGCCGCAAGTGGTCTTGGATTATGAGGATTCCTCCAGGCTTAAGCACGGAATGTGCTATTTCGATGGACCTTAAGCCGGCGTCCTCTCCGTTTATGGAAATAATCTCGTGCAATACCTTTATAAGAAGGGCCGAATCGATTGAATTTTCAAGGAAGACCTGAGCCTGGGCAGGGGCAACAAGGAGCGCTACATTGGGCAGTCTTTTTCCCTTTGCGGCGTGAACCTTTTCCCAAGAAATATCCAGTCCTACAATCAGACTATCTGGAAATGATTCCTGCAGCTTCTGCAGAATAGCGCCACCACCACAGCCAAATTCCACAATCTTCCCGGGTTGAATGAGGTCGTAGAAGCCAGCCAATTTTTCCATTTGTGGTCATCTCCGCAGCTCTTCTTGAAAAACCACCCTCATTATCTAACACAAGTCCCATCGGAACAAGGTGGCACGGCGCAAGGTGTATCGCGCCCGCAGCAGGTGCCTCCTGCAATTGAGGGGCCTGACTTGACAGAAACGGAAGGCACGGAAATGAGTTTGGCCAGCCTCTTGCTTCCGCAGGAAGGACAAGCCGGCTTTTCCTGCGCATTCACTTTCTTTTGAAAAACCTCGCTTACCTTGCCGCAATCTTCACATTTGTATTCGTAGATAGGCATTTTTGGCTGTCTCCAAGAATTGGTTTCGCCAGGCTTCAATGCTCACAGATGTTTTCTTCCAAGGCCAGAGTTCCTTGAAGATGTTGCCTTACCAGTTCCTCAGGCTCAAGGTTCGGTGCACCGGTGAGCACCTTTATTCCATATTGAGCAAAGATATCCAAAGCGCGAGGACCTATTCCGCCAGTGATAACCACGTCCGTTTCCTGTTCCTTAAGCCACTTGGGAATGACCCCGGGGGCATGCGGAGGCGGGTTACACCTTTCACCTGCCTTGAGTTTTCCTTGTTCAATGTCGAAAAAGGCAAAATAGTCGCTGCGGCCGAAATGAGGAGAAACTCGCCCTTGTATAACGGGAACGGCTATCTTCATCTTCTTCTCCCGGCTATTTTTGATAGCCTGCTTTTTTCAAAACTTTAGTTGCGGAAACATACGCCGGCGAATCCTCCGGTAAATCCAGAAGGGATTCTCCTTCTATAGTGCGTCTGGCCACCTCTTCATCTCTGAAGACACTGCCCAAAAACTTCGTCCCCTCGGGCAGCATCTCGGCCGCTGGCTCTGTACCCTGGGGAAAGATGTGATTGGCGACTATATAGAAATTTTCCGTGTGGATGCCGATGGCGCCGATGAGTCTCTTGGAGCGGCTAATATTGGCGAAGGATTTTTTCGTCCCGTCAAGGATGGCAAAGATGCTTTCCACCTGCGTGGTGATTCTGCGATTGAGGTGTTCCAATCCCGCGGGCGAATCAATTAAGGTGAAGTCATAATGCGGGGAAATCTTCTCCATCAAGGCCTTCAGCCAGTGATTGGGAAGACAGTAGCACCCGGCTGTCCACTTGGCCCCCAAGGCGAAGAAATCAAACCCCGGCCCTTCGTAGAGGCCTCCCTGGTGAAATAGAAACTCAATCTGGTCGGGCCGTGCTGGTATGGCCTTGCCCACGCTCTCATCCACTGCCGCGTCCCTGACATCGAAGATTATCTCGGATACGGTCCTCACACCCTCTTTTTCCAAATCCACACCGAGCATCATGGCCAGGGATTGGTCCGGGTCGGCATCAACCGCCAGGATGCGCTTCGCATCCTGAGGATGCTCAGCATCCGAAGGGCGCTTCCCATCGCGTAGATATTTGAGTGCCAGAGCAATAAAACTCGTCTTGCCCACGCCCCCTCTTCCTGTTGAAACAAGTATTCCCATATTGGGCAAATCCCCTCAAATGGACTTAGGCCAAAAATAGAATTATATCATATATAGCCCTCTTTGTCAATACACTCGTTGA
Organism: Planctomycetes bacterium DG_23; assembly: GCA_001302825.1. Lineage (GTDB taxonomy): Bacteria > Planctomycetota > DG-23 > DG-23 > DG-23 > DG-23. The sequence goes on from LIZR01000006.1 coordinate 21,720, forward strand.
CGAGGAAAAGCGGCTTAGCCTTTTAGTTCTTTGAGTCTTTTCCTTATGGCCTCTAATTGCTGTTCGAGCATTTGGGCCTGCTGCTGGAGAAAGGCAAGTTCCTGCTCCGGGGACATCTGAGGCTGGGCTCCTGGCTGCTGGAATGCACCGGGGGCGGCCATCATTCCTCGACCCATTCCCCCACCCATACCGCGGCCCATACCTCTACCCATACCACCACCTCGACCCATACCGCCACCCATACCCATACCGGCGCCCATACCCATACCTGGAGCGAAAGGCATTTGGGTGCTAGGTTGGCCTGGGCCACTTGCCGGCTGGCCGGGAGCACCCGTGCCCATACCAAAATGGCCGGGCACATTGGGCTGTGAGGCAGCCCCTAAACTCCCTTTCTTGAAGGATTCAATTGCCTGCCGAACGGTGCCGGAAGCGCCGATAACCACCTGGATGCCAGCGGCCTGCAAGGTGCGGTAGGCGTTGGGTCCGCAATTGCCAGTGATGACCGCTTCAACATCGTTTTCCGCTATAAGTTGGCCGGCCTGAATGCCTGCACCGCCGCCCGCTGTGGCATAGGGATTTTGCGTAGCCTTGAAGTCAAGCGATTCAGCGTCAGCAAAGATGAAATACTGACATCTTCCAAATCTCGGATCTACCTGGGCATCCAGGTCAGCCCCGGTTGATGTAACGCAGATTTTCATACTTAGACTCCTTTTTTTCTGAAGAACACTTCAGTGCAGCCGTCTGGAGGCAAAAATAATTCACCTCCAGGCGGCCTCCCTTCAGGAACCTTCCTCGGAAAGTTCCTTAATCCTGGCGTGGATGCTGTCAATCTGTTTTTCCAGGGCATCGGCCTGGGTCTTGAGGAATTCAAGTTCCTGTTCCTTGCTCATCCCGGGCCAGGCCCCGGGCGTAAATCCGGCGGCAAAAGGCGCCCCGGCAGAACCCGCTCCAGGCGTAAAGGCCGGATAAGGAACTTGCCCCTGCTGAACACTTTGCCAATAGGCTTGCGCCTGAGGTGTAGGCCACTGCCCGCTCGTCAGGAAACTCGCGCAGGGACCCAGGCCCGTAGGGCTTCTTCCTATCCAGCCCGGGCTAAACCCGAAGCGCATCCAGCCAGGAAGTCCGGTGAGTTGGTACATCCACCTATATCCGCCCGGCATGATTCACCCCTCCTTTCTTGCAAAACGAGTAAATTAATGTGCTAATGGGCATTTACTACCACCAACGCCTCATACCGCGGCCTATGCCCATGCCTCGGCCTATGCCCATGCCTCGGCCTATGCCTCTGCGCATACCGAGACCTAAGCGCGGCCGCATGAACCCCCCGTAATAGGGTGCATAAGGCAGCCCTCGGCCATAGCCAACAGGCATTCCAGCCGAGTAAGGATAGTCATAGGCGCCATATGCAGAAGGGTATCCTGCAGCCCCGTAGCCATAGGGATAGCCATAGGCGCCAGAGCCAGAAGGATATCCGTAGCCCCCTAACCTTCCCAGGGCTAACCCCCCGGGCATTGGATTGGCAAAGCCAGGCACAGGAAAACCAGCACAAAAACCTGCAGCCCTTCCCGTCATAGGTCCCATACCCCAGGGACCGGTTCCGTCTCCACCAGGCATTTCATTCACCCCCTTTCGCTTTCTGCACTAATCCTTTGTCGAGTCTCTTCTACTAAAGTGACCTGAAAACCGACAACTATTCACGGGCATTGCGGCCAAAGCCAGCTCGCCCGCCTCCTCTGGCATACCCACGGTCCTCCTCGGCGCGACGGATGAAATTGCTTCCACAATTGGGGCAATTTGCGGGCCTCGGCGTGCCGTAAGGAACCTCCCAGGAATGCCCGCAACCGCCGCATCCGAATTTCCTCATTGCCACCTCGTAATTTCCTCCTTGAATGCTTAATGCCTTGCCATTAATTAGCGCCTGGGCCACCTTCTTTCTCGCCTCTTCCACGATGCGCCCGAAAGTGGCCCGGGAGATGTTCATCCTTCCCGCGGCCTCTTCCTGGCTTAAACCCATAAGGTCGGCCAGACGGAGCGCCTCCAGTTCGTCCACGGTTAGCCCAATTCTTTCTAACCCCTGCCTCCAAGGCCCCGGAGGGCCAAAGGAGTTATGTAAAGGCCTCCAGCCTACGCGCCGTCTTTTTCTTGGTCTGGGCATAGCCACTCCAATAGTTTTGAGCATATGCTCATAATAAGTATACCCTATGGATAGGCATTGTCAAGGCAAAAAATGGCAAAAAAATCCGAAAATTTTGTTTGACACGGAGGCGAAGCCACCATATATTAGAAAATGCGAATATACTAATAGGGTACCGCTATGGAAGAAATGGTACAGGTCTTTAAGGCCCTTTCCTCTGAACAGCGGATGAGGATTGTTGAGGCCCTCAAGGAAAAGCCCCTTTGCGTTAACGCCCTGGCCACGAGGCTGGGTATGAGGCAATCGGCGGTTTCTCAGCATTTGCGCATCCTGCGTGCGGCAGGTCTGGTTAAGGGCGAAAAACAGGGCTACTGGGTTCATTATTCGCTGGATGGTCAAAAGCTTGAACGAAGTTTGCAATATATAAAGGAATTCTTAGGATTTGATAATTTCCCCGGTATATAGAGTTCATCTATGAATGTTCTGAAAAAATATTTAGTCCGCATGTGCGCAATTGTTGCTATCTATTTTGTGCTCGGGTTTGGTGCGCACCTCGTTGATGAGGTCTTGGATATGCCCCATCCTTATTGTGGACCACACACCTCCTGGTTTAGACTTGCACTTTACCGTGGAGTTCATCTCGGCATTATCTTTGCAGCAGCGATATTTTTTATTGCCAATCTGAGTGTGGTCGTTGACTGGGTAAGGGCAACTGGCCCACGGCCATTGAGGGAAGACCTGGATATGGACTACTATCCCAGATTCTGGCAGGCGTCTCGCTGGCTGCGCTCCCGGCTTTCTCGGCTTGTGCTTATAGCCGGCTTTTTAGTCATCGTGGGCTACTGGACAGCGACAATAATTTGGATTTGGGAGGCTGAGCAAAGCCCCCACGGAATGATCTCGCCTCCGCATCGGATATCATCCGTTATCTGTTTTGGTTGGAGTGTTGCTTGGTTGGCAGACTCACTGCAACGAAAAAGCAAGAGTACTGTTGTAGGTTCCGTACTCTTTATGATGCTGACTTCTTGGCAATTATATGTTGTCGGAGTGTATCCATTAGTGGGATAGAGGTGTGGATGACAAGTGTGGGTAAAGAAGAATGGGCGATAGTTGTCTCGGGGCTTACTAAGCACTATGGCGAAGTCGTTGCCGTAGATGAAGTGAGTTTCAAGGTGCCTCAGGGCGAGATATTCGCCCTTTTGGGCCCGAATGGTGCCGGGAAGACTACTACTATCAGGATGCTGGTGGGTTTGAGTTGCCCGACCGCCGGTGATGCGCAGGTGGCTGGCTTTGGTATTGGGGCCGACCTGGTGAGGCTTAAAGAGACCGTCGGGGTGGTGCCTGAAACCTCCAATCTTTACGAAGAACTGACGCTGCTGCAGAATCTTATTTTTATGGCTGAACTCTACGGAGTTCCCAGGGGCGAGCGCCGAGGGCGTGCGGAAAGGCTTCTGGCAGAATTTGGGCTTCTGGATATGCGGGAGACAATATTCAGGAATCTTTCCCGGGGTTTTAAGCGCCGGCTAACCATTGCCGCAGCGCTTATCCATTCCCCTCAGGTGCTTTTTCTGGACGAACCTACGCTGGGTCTGGATGTGATGGCGGCACGCAACTTGAGGGAGATGATTCGAGAACTCAATCGTGACGGCACCACGGTTTTTTTGACCACCCATAACATCCCTGAGGCTGAGGCCCTGGCCAACCGCGTAGGCATCATCGTTAAAGGACGACTCATTGCGCTTGAGTCACCGGAAGCACTCAGGCTCAAGGCCCAGGCCGCCACCATTATTGAACTTAATCTGGAGAGGCTGCCCGAACCGGTCATTGAAGACTTTTCCGCCCTCCCCTTTGTGAGCCAGGCTTATAAGGAAGGCGATAGTCGTCTGCGGGTCGTTCTTGAGGAGGTTACCTCCCCGGCCCGAGAAGCCCCGGCCGGGCCGGCAGGCATATACGAGGTCATTCAATTGGCGCAAAGTAAAGGCCTTAGGATTCGGTCGTTATCCACGATAAGGCCGACATTGGAAGACGCCTTTGTGCAACTGACCGGCGTTGAAGCAGAGGTAATGAGGATGGATAAGGTTTCCTCTCCGGGCGCAAGGCCGGGAAGTTCTGGAGGCGGAGATTGATTCTTAATCAATTAGCGAAGAGTTTCCACATCGCCAGGAAAGATATCCGGGCGTACTATCTCAAACCGCCGCTAATTACCTGGGGGCTTATGTTTCCGGCAGTGATTATCCTGGCGATGTATCTCAAGGACCCGCAGGGAATCCAAAGGATAGCCCCGGGGCTCATTGCGATGACGCTTCTTTTCGGCAATACTTCAATGGCGGCCATTGTAGTTACCTTTGAAAAGCGGATTGGGGCCCTGGAAAGACTTCTTCTGGCGCCGGTTTCCCGGCCTGCGCTAATCGGGGGTAAGGTAATGAGTGCGGCGGCCTTCGGGCTGCTCACCAGCACCATAATCAGCATAGGCTATATTGTTATTTTCAAGCATATGCCGCTTAGGCCGGGGCTACTGGCCTTAACGCTTCTTTTAGGGTCGGTTCTTTTCGCTTCCTTAGGGACATTCATATCTCTTGCCGTCAAGGAAGTCTTTGAGGCTATGACTGTATGCAATTATGTGCGGTTCCCTTTAATTTTTGTAAGTGGCGTATTTACGAGCATAAAGGTTTTACCGCGGCCTCTTCTGCCCATTGCCTACATTTCGCCTCTTTCCTATGCGGTAGATGGGGTGCGGCAGTCTTTTGCAGGTGAAGGAGGAATTTTTCCCATCTATCTTGACCTGATATTGCTTGCCTTATATGGATGTCTATTTTTCGTTCTTGCGGTATGGGGCTTAAAGAGGCGAATTCAAAAGGAATACTGAGAGGAGGTGAAGAAGATGTGTGATAGGGTAAAAAAATCCGGGTGCGAACATTCAGAAAGGTTAAAAGGGAGGCCAGAGGATTGCACTGCGGAGCAGATTAGAGAGTGTCACGGCGAGGTGAAGGGCCATCCTTGCGTAAAGAAAAGCAAGTAGAAGTTCGCGCTACTAAATCAGGTAGCCAAATAGCGCAGGAATCGGAAGAAAATTAAAAGAGTTCTTTTTGTTCTGTCTCCTTCTTTTCTTCTTCAGCGAAGATGTTGATTTTGCCAAAGACGCCATCGTAGCCGGGCACAATCTGAAGACGGGCCTCCCTCACCCTTCTTATCCCCTCCGAGACCCTGGGCGAGGCCAGTTTTTCAATCTCTTCCTCAGGGACATTCAGAAGCATATCCAGTTCGCTTCCCAGATGCAAGATGAGCCGCTGATATTCTCCTTCCACTGCTTTGGTATTTACTCCCTGAGATAAGGCCTCAGCAATTATCTCCGATAGCGGAACGAGATGCCGGGCACCGATGGCATCCTGGGGAGTGAAACCTTCGGGTCTATCGGCAAGACTTTCTACCCGATGCATTACCCCCACGGTGAGTCGGCGTCCGCAGACCGGGCAGATGTAATTGTGGCTTTTGGTTTCAGCCGGCGAAAAGAGCACGCCGCAATTTCGGTGTCCGTCATAGTGATATTTTCCTTCCTGGGGGAAGAATTCAATGGTGTAAAGAAAGGCATTTCTATTTTTTGTTTTGAGCGCCTCTATAATCTCATAATAATCCAGAGCGCAGTCAAAGACATTGGCCTCGCGGCCAATTTTTGAAGGAGAGTGGGCGTCGGAATTGGAGATGAGGGTTATCTCATCCAGGGCAGAAAGCCGCCAGTTCATCTGAGGGTCGGAGGAAAGGCCGGTCTCAATGACCCGGATGTAGCCGGCCTCTTCCTCAAAGCATTCCTCAATGGAATCAAAGCCCGAATTAGCGCCGAATAGGGAAAACCAGGGCGTCCAGACATGGGCCGGCACGATGAGGATGTCGGGAGAAATATCTCTTACGATTCTTACCAAATCCTTGACTGCGAAACTGAAGGTGGGCCGGCCGTCCGCGTGCAGGTTTCCTCGTTTGGCCAAAGCGGCGTTAATCTCTTCTGCAACTTGAAAAGTCGGGGCGAAGAGCATGGTATGAATCTTGCGCAGTTTTCCGCCCTGAGTGAAGATGTTGTTCACCTCGGCAGTCAGGATGAAATGAACCTGTTTATCCTTTGATTCCGGTGGATTTTTGAGGAGAAATAGGCCGTTTCCGCCGGCGACAAGTTTGGCCTTAAGTTCTGCGAAATAGGCAGGATGAGTAAAATCTCCCGTGCCCAGAAGTGCGATGCCTTTGTTTAGAGCCCAGCGAGCCAGAGTCTCTACCTCCATATCCTTGCTGGTAGCCCGGCTATATCTGGAATGGACATGAAAATCAGCGATAAATGACAAGTGCAAAACCTCCAGTCGTGTGCTCAGGGACTGAATTTTTTTCTGCGAAGTTCTATCCCCAGACGGACCAGAGCAGCTTCAAAATCGGCAAAACGCCAGCCAGCCAGTCTATTCTTGGCCCAGAATTTTTTTAGAGAACGAAGAACCTGCTTGGGGTCTTCTTTGGAAGAAATTATGCCCAGTTTTTCGGCCGCATCCATAACCAGACCGGAAGGCACCGGCTCGGCCTTTTTCCATATGCCGCGCAGTTCGCGCACGAAGATATTCACTGTAACATCGCCTATGCCCTTACCCAGGGCCTTAATCCTTTTTCCTAAATCTTCTGTATCTTTGGCCTTGCGGTGAAGCAGATTCAAATCTCCGCCATAATTTTCCTTAAGGGCCTTCATAACCTCCAGAAGTTTGGTGGCGGTCTTGAAATCATAGCGCACATAGCCGCCCTCATCAAGCAGGGCCACCAGGCCATCCCAGCCGGTAGCCAGGATTTTCTCCGGCGTAAGCACCCCCTCTTTTTCAAAGACTTTATAGGTAGAAGTGGCAATGGTTTCGGAAATGCGCGCGCCATAAAGAATGGAGGCCAGAAACCATTTGAAGATTTCTTCCGACCTGCCGGAATCAAGATTGTTATTCAGAGCCTTGGAAAATCTCCCGCTGGCAGAGCGCAGCATCTCCAGAGCCTTACTATATTCAGGCATCTGGGCCTTTTCCTTCTGGTCTCCGGCTTATAATGTTCTGGGCAATTTCTTTCAAATCAGTATCCGATATGCTGGCCTTTTTATCGGCAAGGCGTCTTAATCTATCCAGGGCTTGTTTAAGTTCTATTTCGCTGAGGTCAAATCCGGCCTCTTCAAGTTTAAATTTCAGAAAGTGGCGGCCGATATGTTTACCCAGGAGAAGCTCGGGCGATTGGGCACCAACTTCTCGGGGGTCAAAGATGAGATAGGTTTCTTGGGCCTTCAGTATTCCGGCCTGGTGGATGCCGGCTTCGGTAGCAAAGACATTATCGCCGACAATAGGTTTATAAGGCCAGATGGGTATGCGGGTTAAGCGAGCCACCATTTCGCTCAACGAAGAAAGTTTTGTGGAATCAAAACGCACCTTGACGCCGAATTCATCTGAGTGCACCTTCAGCGCCATCACCACTTCCTCAAGTGCGGCATTTCCTGCCCTTTCACCGATGCCATTTACAGTGCACTGAACGATATTTGCTCCGGCAGCCACCGCGGCCAGAGTATTTGCCGTGGCCAGCCCCAGGTCGTTATGGCAATGTACTGCCAGAAGGGCGTCCCGGATGTTTTTCACATTTTCGTTTATACCCTTGATGAAAGTGGTCATGGTTTTCGGTGTGGCAAAACCTGTAGTGTCGGCAAAGCCAATGCCAGAGGCCCCGGCTGAGATGGCTTCCTCATAGATTTGGAAGAGAAACTCCGGTTCGGTGCGGGAGGCATCCTCAGCTGCGAAAGACACGATGTCAAAATATTTTCTGGCATACTTTACGGAAGAGCGCGCTATCTCCAAAATCTCTTCCGGTGTTTTCTCCAGTTTGAATTTGCGATGAATGGGCGAGGTGCCCAGGAAGATGGAGACCCCGGCCTTGCGGCGAGACAGACCCTCAAGGGCGCGAGCGGCCTTATCTATGTCCTCCTCTCGGGCCCTGGCCAAGGCGGTGACAATTGCCCTTCTTAGCCCCTGGGCCACGAGACACACGGTTTCAAATTCCTCCCGGGAAGAGATGGGGAATCCGGCATTGATGGAGTGAACACCGGCCTCTTCCAGTTTGCGGGCAATGGAGAGTTTCTCTTGAGGGGAAAATGAAACACCGGGCATCTGCTCGCCTTCCCGCAGTGTGGCATCGCTGACGAGGATGGCTCCTTTTTCCTTTAGCGAGTGAACGATGACCTTTCTAACCCGTTCTTTGAATGCGAAGGTGACCAAGGCAGTCCCCTTTTCCAGGGCAAAAGTATACTTTTCATTACTTTTTAGCAAAACACCTGAGGAAATTCAAGAAAAAGTCGCTCAAGAGGCGCAACTTTTGCTGACGGCTCCATTTGCCTTGACAAGGCCCTGCCCCGATGAGAAAATAAAACTGTCAAATTTTTTGTCCGAAGAGATAGTGGGCATGCTCAAATTTCTGGCCGACGATATGGTGGGGAAATTGGCCCGGCGACTGCGTCTGGCTGGCTACGATACCCTTTATTTTAAGCATATCGACGACGGCCAGATGGTCACCCGCGCCAGAGCAGAAGAGAGAATCATAGTAACCCGGGACAGGAAACTGGCGGATAAATTTCATCTGGAGAATGTTTACATCGTCGGCTCTGAAGTCCCGGCCGAACAGTTCAGGCAAGTGGTTAAGGCCTTTGACCTGGATGTAAAGTCGGAAGCATTCAGCCGCTGCTTGGAGTGCAATGAACTCCTTGTGCCAGCAAAAAAAGAGGACCATAAGGCCGAAATTCCACCTCGCGTTTACAGGCTTCACAATACATTTTTCCGGTGTCCGGGATGTAAGAAACTATACTGGCGGGGAAGCCACTACGCCCGGCTTAAGGAAATGTTGTCGGCATCTGAGGGTGAAAGTTAGCGGCTTTCAATTTTGAGTGAAACTGACTTATGGATAGCATAAAATTTTTGGGAACGGCCGGGGCGCGGTTCGTAATGATGAAGCAACTCAGGGCCTCGGGTGGGACCTGGCTTGCGCTTTCCCAGACCAACATACTTATTGACCCGGGCCCGGGAACTTTGGTTAAATGCTGGCGCTCCCGGCCCAAACTCGACCCTTCCAAACTCGAGGCCATCGTCCTTTCCCACAAACATCTTGACCATTCCGGAGATATAAATGTAATGATAGAGGCGATGACGGATGGCGGCTTCAAAAAGAGGGGGCTCGTCTTCGCCCCCAGGGACGCTTTAGAAGAAGACCCGGTTATCCTGCACTATCTGAGAGATTATCCTGAACGCATTGAAGTTCTTGAAGAAGGCGAAAAATATGAAATAGGCCCGGTGACGCTGGAAGTGCCCAAGCGCCATTTGCACAGCGTAGAGACCTACGGGCTAAATTTTTCCACCAAAAAGCGAAGCATTTCCTTTGTGACCGACACCTACTTTTTCCAGGAAATTTCCGAAATCTATCCTGGCGAAATTCTGGTAATAAATGTGGTGCGCTTGCAGAAGGATGATAGAAAAGATATTCAGCACCTGAATTTGGAAGATGCAAAGCGTATTATTGCCCAGGCCAAGCCTAAACTGGCCATTCTCACCCATTTCGGGATGACCGTTATCAGGGCCAGGCCCTGGGAATTGGCCGAAAAGATAGAGGAGGAGTTGGGCATCCGTGTGGTAGCGGCAAGAGATGGTATGAGCATAAACCTCGATGAAATTTAAGTCTCTTCCGGCTGCAAAAATCTTTCATCAACAGGATATATTCCGTCCATACAGGCCTTGCAAAGGCCCGGGTGGCCTATGGCCTCTTCCAAAATCTCTACCGAAGGATAGCAAACCGAATCTGCCCCGAGTTTTTTGGCCACCAGTCTTCCCACCTCATCGGCAGGCATTTTATGAAACCCGTAGGCGGCGTAGACCTTACTCTGGGGGTCTTTGAAGCAGGGGTAGCAAAGAGCCGGGCAGGAGATGACCAGATGAACCTCTGTGGCCCCGCTTCTCCTCAACTTATATATCATACCGTCGCGAACCACAGTTCCCCGGACAATGCTGTCATCGCCCAGGGCTACCCTTTTATCTTTTATCATTTCCCGAATTATGTAAAATTTTGACCGCGCGGCTTTTATGCGCTCCTCGGGGTCTTCAACCTGGAAAGTTCGTTTAGCCCCGGGGTTTTTCACTACGGCCTCTTCAAAAGGCTTACCCAGGGCTTGCGCATATCCCAGGGCCACGCCTCTGCCTGAATCCGGGGAAGCAATAACCATATCTATGGAGAGGGGATATTTTTCCGCCAGAGCCTGGCCCAGTTTTTTTCTCACCAGATAGACATTGCGGCCTTCGATGGAAGAAGTGGGGTCAGCGAAATATACCCATTCAAAGGCACAATGGGCATGGTCGTCCTTTTTCAATTTTTTAGACGCCAGGCCATCTTTTGAAATTACGATTACCTCTCCGGGCTCTACATCCTTTAGATATGAGGCCTCCACAGCATCCAGCGCCTTGGTTTCTGAGGCCACCATATATTCATTATTTTTTTTGCCGAGGCAAAGTGGTTTTATCCCCTTGGGGTCTCTGAGACACACCAAACTCAAATCTTTCGGCCCTTTCACCATAATGACCAGATTATAAGAACCCCGACCCTGGAGAGTGTCCATAAGTTTTTCGGCAGCGATGAAGATGTCGCCGGTTTCCTCCAGATGCTCAAGAAACATATTTTTGATGACTTCATCGTGTTTTTCAGCAAATCCTAACAGGGCGCCGTCCATAGTTAGTGACAGTGAAAAGCGTTTGCCCTCCACCTCCACCGGTTGGATATTTTCCATTTCCTCATAGAACGTCTGGCCGATGCCCGCATAGGGTTCTATGGCATCCAAAAAGGGAATTTCATCCTTGAGAAAATAATATACGAGACTCGGCCCCTTCTTGGTGAGAATTTTATCCTTGGCAACAGAGACGCCGCAGCCCTCCTCGCCTCGATGCTGAAGCGCAGTGAGGCCGTAGAAAAGTGTGTCCATAATGCTCTTTTTATCAAGAGAATAGACTCCCAATATCCCAGACATTCCCCATCCTTTCTTTCGCTTTTTTGCCCCTTTTAGGCGCAGGGTAGTCTTCGAGCATCTTGAAAACCATATCATAATGGAAAATTTGCCTGGTCTCAAGCATTTTATTTATTCCCTCTAAGCCTCTATGGGCCAAACAAAAGCCCGGGACAAGAACCATTTATGTTTTGCAAATGCGGCCTTTTTTGATAAAATTATTTTTTGGGGATGCTTGAGGCCAACTGGTTCTGCGACACGGCAGGAGAATTTATGGGCAAAACTATAGCGGAAAAGATAATAAGCGAACACGCCGGTAAGGAAGTCTCGGCAGGCGAATTTGTGGTGGCCAATGTGGATCTGGCCTATATCCACGACGGCACCGGGCCTCTGGCCGTGCGCCAGATGAAGGAAATGGGCCTGGAGAAGGTATATGATACTGAAAAGGCGCTTGTCTTTTTGGACCATGCCTCGCCCTGTCCCCGCCAGGAACTGGCAAATGCCCACCAAATGCTGCGTGAATTCGCCAGCCGAACCGGCGCCACACTCTACGATGTGGGAAGAGGCATCTGTCATCAAATTGTGGTGGAAAGTTTTGCCTCTCCCGGCGACCTTATCGTGGGCGCAGACTCCCATACCACTACCGCGGGAGGGCTGGGGGCCTTTGCCACTGGGATGGGCTCGACCGATGTGGCCGTGGCTATGGCCTTAGGGCGCACCTGGCTGCGCGTGCCTGAGACTATCCGCATCCAGGCGAGTGGACGCTTTCCCCCGGGAGTTTATTCCAAAGATTTAATACTTCACATAATTGGTCAAATCAAAGCGAAAGGCGCTGTCTATAAGGCCCTGGAGTTTACAGGAGAGGCCGTGGCGGATATGCCCCTTCCCGAGCGTTTGACTATGGCCAATATGGCAATTGAGGCCGGGGCCAAGGCTGGCCTTTTCCCCACCGATGATGAGACCAGAAGGTTTCTGGAAGAGATGGGTCGGGGAGAAGATTTTCGCCCCATCGCTTCCGATGATGACGCCCGGTTTCAAAAGACGCTAAAGATAGATGTGAGTAGTCTTGCCCCCACCCTCAGCGTGCCGCACTTTGTAGATAATGTGAAGACCATAGACGAAATTGGAGAGGTCAAAGTTGACCAGGTATTCATAGGCACCTGCACCAACGGACGCCTGAAAGATTTCCACATAGCAAAAGAGATGCTTGAGGGCCGGCAGGTCTCCCCGGGCACCAGGCTCATAATTATCCCGGCTTCCCAGAGGATATATCTGGAGGGTGCAAGAGACGGCACCTGGGAGGCCCTGGCCACCGCCGGCGGGTTGGTCAATTCGCCGGGTTGCGGGCCCTGTGTGGGGGTGCATCAAGGAGTTCTGGCAGATGGTGACGTATGCGTTTCCACCCAGAACAGAAATTTCAAGGGCAGGATGGGAAATCCCAACGCTTTTATTTATCTGGCCTCACCGGCAGTGGCTGCGGCTACGGCGATAAAGGGGAAAATCGCCGACCCCCGGGAATTTTTTTAACTTTTTCTTTGCCAGAGAATTAAATGTGGGGAAGACCCTTTGGAAAAAGGGCCTTTCCCCACACTGCTTTCCTAAACCTTAAGGAGTAAGGTTTTTTGGAGGGAGTATGAGGGACGCCTTTTTTTCAAAAAAGGTTCCCTCACTTAGTTTTAACGAAAGGAAGTCTAAATGGTACTGAAGGGCAGGGTCTGGAAATTCGGCGATGGCGTTAGCACGGATGATATAATTCCGGGGAGATTTTTTCACCTGCGGTCAAATCTGCCGGAACTGGCCAAGCATACCCTGGAAGACCTGCGGCCGCAGTTTGTGCCAGAGGTGAAATCAGGGGATTTTGTAGTGGGTGGCGAAAATTTCGGTCAGGGCTCATCGCGGGAACACGCGGCTCAGGTGCTTAAATCAAAAGGGGTGAACGCGGTCCTGGCTAAAAGTTTCGCCAGGATATTTTTCCGTAACGCCATAAATGTGGGCCTGGCAGCAATCATCTGCGATACCGACGAGATCGATGAAGGCGACGAGTTAGAGATTAACCTTGAAAAAGGCATAATAACCAACCTCAGCAAAAAGAGAGACCTGACTTTCACCCCCCTCCCCCGGGTAATGGCGTGCATACTTTCCGACGGCGGCCTGGTAGCGCACATCAAAAAGCAGGGAGAGTTCAAGTTGGATTAGTACCCCGGATAGGGCAAT
>LIZR01000170.1 GCA_001302825.1 Planctomycetes bacterium DG_23
TCAATAATTTGTGTGGTGTGAAGATGACTGGGAGTGCATATATCCACGATGTCTATATCCTCTCGCTTAAGCGCATCCTCGTAGTTTCTGGAGGCGGGAATCGTCTCATCAAGTTCCATATCATCAATTATCTTACGCACCTGGCTCATCGCCAGGTCCACCAGCATTGCCAACTCGGCTTTAGGGTTTGCCTTCCAGGCCCTTATATGCCCGTGGGCAACACCTCCGCAGCCTATGATGGCCACCTGCAGTTTCTTTCGCCCTTTTGTTTTGGCTCTCGTCATAGATGATGCTCCATCCTATTTCAAAGAGGTTTGACTTCAGCCCGCCCGAGCCCCGCCGCGCCATACGGGCGGCGCGTAGGGGCCGAAGGCGGGCAGGCGGATTGGTCGCCTCTGGTGACCTTTACGGCCAGGGGCAGATAGAGACTCTTTGTCAAAGTTAGGTGAAATGCAACTTTGTAACTCGGACGGCTCAAGAACACCCGTCAGAAACGCCGTCCGCCGCCTCCGCGTCCGCCACCTCGCCTTCCGCCACCCCGACCACCTTCGCGCCGGGGGCGAGCCTCGTTAACATTAAGCGCCCGTCCCTTGAGCTCGTTGCCATTGAGGCCGGTGATGGCGGCCTGGGCTTCAGCCTTGGCCGGCATCTCCACGAATCCGAATCCTCTGGATACGCCGGTATATCTGTCCGTGATGATTTTCACGGATGTCACCTGCCCGAAGGCTTCAAAGGCCTGGCGCAAATCCTCTTCGCTGACCTCCGCTGACAAATTACCTACATAGATGTTCACTTTGCCCTCCCTTCCTACCTGCCCAGTAACGATTTGTAGTCCATACGCACCAGGCTGGCCCTGGCCAGACAGAACCGAGCCAGCCCATTTTGCCCCACCTGCCTCACCGGCAGACGCGCAGGGTGAAGACGCTACCGACCCGCCTGCGGCCCATATCCACCGCAGGCGGCTTGGTCGCCACGGCGACCCGCTGGTAATGGCCGGCGAGCCAGGTTTCCTTTCCGGGTTGTCTTGGGGCTGCGATACCCAGCAGTTTCTGAATATGCCTTTAAGCCATAAGGCCTGAACTCTACTGCCCGAATCCCCCGCCCCAGCCCATACCCGGGGCAACAAAATCCCTTAAGGAGCCCGCAAGGTCGCTGATGTCGTAGATCACTATTTGAACTTGTCCCGCCTCTTTAATAAATTCCTTATCCGAGATGAAGAGGGCCTCATCGCGGTAGGTGTAATCAAGCCCGTTCAGGCTCAAGACCCATCTCAAGCAGGATTCTATCCTGACATCGGTAAGTCTGATGGTGATGGGGATGAGGAGCCGGTTCCCAACGCCGGGCTCATCCACCACCATATTCACATCGGCCGCATCACGGATGAAGTCTATTATGTCTATGAGCGGGGTATCGGTGAAGTCTATGGAGATGACCTCCTGGAGCCTCTGGTGTATTCTCAATTGCCAATCCAGGTAGTCGATGAAGACAGGTTCGGCCGGCTCTTTTCTCCACCAATAAGGTACGGCTTCTTGTGCGGGCCGGGCGGCCCGTACGGGCTGTGGTGAGGATACAGCCGGCGACGGCATCCTTTTAGGCTGAACGGCCTTTGGATACACTGTGGCGCCCACTGGAGGCCTCTGGGAAACCGTCCTATATAGAGAAAGGGCGCTCGCATCCCGCGGCTCGAGGATGAGGGCCAGGCCCACGAGAAGACGCGCTTTGAGCACTTCGCCTTTTTCCAGATAATCCCTTGCCGCCTCAAGCAAACCGGTAATGCGGCTATGAAGTATCTCTTGAGCGCGGCCCTCGTTCAAATGAGCCTGGACGAATTCCTTCTCCGCCTCCTTTATTAGAAAGGAGCAACTTGTCCTTTCCGGATGATAAGAGATAGTATCCAGGGTGCGCTCCAGGAGGTAAGCGGCCTGGGAGAGACGCCCCTGTCGAATGAGTGCGCGGGCTTCTTTTATAGCGTGCCTTGCAGTAAGGTCAAGAAGTTGCTGACTTTTCTTGCGCTGGGCTTCTATCTCCCGGAGGATGGAAGGGTCGTCCATAGAAGCCAGGACTTGAATGAAAAGTTCGAGTGCCCGGGGGCTTTCGGGCGCAAGGGTCACCGATTTAGCGATATTTTCCCACGCGCCGTAGGAATCAGCGCGGGAAAATCTGAAGGCGGCTTCCTCGAAGTAAACCTGGGCCTTAATGAAGTCGCGCTCTTTCTGCAAACTTTTCGGTGTGGTTGCAGGACTTGCGGGCGCCGGAGCCTCCCAGGGGCCTGGCCCCCCTGCGGCGGGCTGCGTTTCAACTTCGGCCAGAAGTTTAAAAGAAAAGGCCGGGCCCAGGCAGAGCGCAAAAAATATTAAAAGAGCATAGGCCCTGACTTTTTTCCTACTCATTTTCCTCTTCCGCCTCTTTCACTTCCTCTTGCGCTTCAGGTCGGCTTTCTTTTGGCTTTAGCAACTCCGCTTTATTTCTTCTCCACCAATGCCGCCAGCGTTCTTTGTTAAAGTGAAAATCCTCATCCGTCATATCTTTAAGCGCCTCCAGGGCCTGGTAATTTCTGGCAATGCGCAGCCGCGCTACGCCCGGCCGGTGCTCCGTGACCGCCGGTCCATATTGAATATAGCCAATCTCCGGCGAGATAATCACGGTGCCTTCTGAGGTGATGACGGTGGTGGAGCCGGAGATGTAAGGCTGGACCCACCGCCCGCGCTCAGGAGGAGGCAGGCTCGGCTCATAAAACCATTCCTGAAAATGAAGGCCTTCTATGAGATAGGGTATGGTGCGGGGGTCGGCGAGGTCGCCCAGTATGCGGGCTGAGCGAAAGCGCACCGCGCGCTCTTCTGCCTGGAGGAGCGCTCTGGCCAGGAGGCGCAGGGCATGTGTGGTGGGCATCTTCAGGAGCGCTTTCTGGGCAGCCTCGCGCACTGCTTCGTCTTGGTCATAAAGCGCAAGGTGGGCGATTTTTCTGGCCGTGCGCGTGGCTTCAAGGTTAGCCAGGGCTACCGCAGCGATGGCCCTTACCGCGGGGCGCAGGTCTGCCAGAAGCGGCTCGATATGGGGTATGGCCTCGGGCGAGGTGAGGCTCAAGAATTCTTCCTCGGCTAACCAAGCTCTATCCGTTCCCTCCAGGTTCACTTCATAGGCGAGGTTCCGTATGTAGCGCATCCATTCGCGCCGCTCCATTTCCCGCTTTTCCGTTTTCTGAATACGCTCGAATTCTTCTGCCGAAACCCATTTGCCCCGATACAGTTTATATCCTTTGGCAAGCATTATTTCTTCTTCGGTCAGCCACTTGCCTTCGTGGAATTTGTAACCTAAGGCCTCCCGGGCACCTTTGTGGTCGCTATTAAGGCCGAGCACCAGACGGAATTCATCCTGAGCCTCCTTGGGCAGGCCTTCCTTTTGACACCAAAGCCCCAACTTGAAATGGCCTTCAATATCGTCGGCGGCCAAGGCGGCTCTCTGTTTCTGGTAGATTTCGCGGTCCGTTTCCATATAGACGATGGATTTTATGTCTCTCCGGTGGAAGGTGGCTATGCCCGCGGAAGACTCGATGGTTATCTTTTCTTCATCCTCGGCAATTATCTGGCCCTCTATTTTGCCGCCTGATTCCAGAAAGATGATGTCCGCCCCAAGGGAAGCGGCAAAGAGAAAAGACAAAAGCCAGGCCAAAGCAATTAATCTATATTTCATATTTTACCTCCCGGCCCATAATGGCCGGCTTTTTGGTATAAGTATAACATATTTTGAGCAGGATGTCATTAAAAAAAGAGGTACTTGTGTCCTCTTTTTCGTCATCCGTGCTTCGCCCGGCGAAAGCCGGGCTCAGCATCCAAAGGGTCACTCGCAACTGGTTACTCGGATGACGAATGACGGATGACGGGTGACGAATTACTGCAAGAGGCGGCCCGTCAAAAGAAAGCCGGGCCCTGCAGCTTTCGAAGGACGGCCTTGTAAGGTTCCTTCTTCAATACCGGTGAGTTGGATGTCGGATGTCGGCCCTTCGGACCCCGAAGGGGCCCTCAGGGTTCCGAGGGGCCGTCGGCCGTGCTTCGCATCCTGCCCTTCGTCCCGAGACTCAGGGTCGAGGGAAGGATGCTCAGCATCCGAAGGGCAGTAAGGAAATTCAACCAATATCCGCGCCTTTTTGCCTATGAATTTCTTCTTAAACTCCAGCGCGCTTGTCTCAGTCACTTGCTTAAGGTCTTCTTTTCTTCTCTTTATGACCTGGGCGGGGAGAAAAGGGAAAGATGTGTGTGCGGGCGAACTGCGCCGCTTTAGCTACTTCAACTGTGTGGCGGAACTCCTCTTCGGTTTCCCCGGGGAAGCCCACCATAATATCACTGGTAATGGCCGGCTCATTTAGATACGACCTTATCTCATCCAGATTTTTGAGAAAACCCCGGGCGGTATAATGCCGGTTCATCTTATGAAGGATGTGGTCATCGCCGGACTGCAAGGGAAGATGAAAATGCGGAGCGAGTTTTCCGTGTTTTGCCAGCGCGAGAAGTTCCCGGTCCACGACGCTCGCCTCAATGGAACTCAAGCGTATTCTTTCTACGGGACCAATTTCCTGCAGGGCCAGGATTAATTTGGAAAGGCCTTCGTTATAGCGACCCAAATTTATCCCGGCCAGGACTAATTCCTTGTATCCGGCCTGGGCCAGGCGCTGGGCCTCGGCCACCACTTCCGCCATGGGCCGGCTGGCAGCAAAAGGGCGCACATAGGGTATGATGCAATAAGAGCAAAACTCCTGGCAGCCATCCTGCACCTTGATGAAGGCGCGGCTATGCCCCTGGAAACTGCTTATACCCGGCAAAGTCTGACCCGGGCAACTTTGCCGTGAAGGCCCCAAAGCGAGAAGCATTCTCAACACCTTTTCTTTATCAGGCTCTACGAGATGGGCGCCGGCGCGGCGGAGTTCCTCAGGAAAGGCCGCGGCCGAGCAGCCCGAAGCGATGATAAAGGCGGAGGGATTTTGTCTTCTGGCGCGGCGAGTGGCCCTGCGGCCCTTGCCCTGGCTCTCTACGGTCACCGCACAGGTATTTATGATGGAAATATCCGCTTGGTGGGACGCAACTTCCTTAAACCCCTGGCCGGCCAGGGCTTCACGCAACTGCTGGCTTTCATATTGATTTACCTTGCAGCCGAAGGTTATTATAGAAAAGTTATTCATATTTTGAAAGGCGCAAAGCACAAAAAAGACTAAAAGCACGAAAAAGATAAAGAAAAAGGTTCATCTCGGCCACTTTTTCCGGATCTTCCTTAATTTCGTGAATTTTATCTTTACATTATAGCCTTTTATACTTAAAATTGCCACTTCAAAATGAATGGAAAAAGCAGTGAAGAGCGGGGTATAACTATGTTCGTTAAAATTCGCAAATTTTTTCTTGACACCCCTATGGGGCGGTGATAAACTAAAGATGTGAAAATAAGAGAAAAGTTTCCAAAGAAGGAGGAAGAAAATGGCCAGGAATGAGGTATGGGCCATAGATATAGGCGAGGTGGCATTAAAAGCGGTAAAGGCCCGGAAGGCCCGCGGTCGCCTCGAGGCATTGGCATTTGATGTGGTTCCCTATGGGCAAGCCCTTTCTCTGCCCGGAGTGGATGCCGACGCTCAGGTGCGTCAGGCCCTGAGCACTTTTGCAGAGCGAAATGGAGTGAGGCGGGATAAGGTGGTGGCCACCATCAGCGCCCGTTCCGCCCTCATTCGCTTCATTAAGCTCCCCCCGGTGGAGACCAAGAAAATCGGCGATGTCGTCCAGTATGAAGCCGGTCAGCACATTCCATTCCCCTTGGACGAAGTGGTCTGGGATTATCAGCCTATGCGCGGGGGCCAGGTGGTGGACTTCGAAGTGGAAGTGGGGATGTTTGCTATGCGCAAGGAGATTGTGCGCAACTTCCTCACCAATCTCTTGGCCACGGGACTGAAGGTGGATAAATTACAACTTACGCCCCTTGCCCTGTGCAATTTTGTTTATCACGACCGCTCGCCCAAGCAAGCCCTGGTGGTTCTGGATGTGGGGGCTTCTAACTCCAGGCTTTTGGTGGTGGAGGGCGACAGTGTTTGGGTGAGGAACCTGAGCATCGGTGGTGATGATTTCACCAAAGCCTTAGCCACTACATACAAGATTTCCTTCTCTAAAGCCGAGGTCTTGAAGCGGCGCGGTTCTGCCAGTGAGAAATACGCCCAGCAGATATTCAACGCCCTGCGCGCACCGGCCCGAAATCTGGTGGACGAAGTGCAGCGGTCTCTGGGCTTCTATAAGTCCTCCCATAAAGAGGCGAAGATTGGGCAGATTTTGCTGATGGGCAGTTCCTTTGCCCTGGCCCCACTGGCTCGCTTTATAGGGGTGAGTTTGGGGCTGGATGCAGAGGTCTTCCGCAGGCCCAAGAAATTCTCCATAGAGGGGGCTGCCGGGCTGGATAACTTCAGAAAATATGCGATGAGTTTCCCCGTGGCCCTGGGACTGGCGGTGGAGGAACTGGGCCTGGGCCTCATCGAGACCAATATGCTGCCCAAAGAGATAGTGCGCAAGACGGCCTTGAGCCGCAAGCAGCCTTTTGCGGTGGCCGCTGCCGCATTGCTACTGGTATCGGTGCTCACCGCTTACGGCTTCGCCAGAAGCCGTCTTTCCACCCTGGCTACCAGTGGCGAGGCAGCGCCGAAGATGGTTGATGAATTGCGTGACTTGGGCTGGAGTATTCAGTTCCATCAGCAAGAGGCCGAAAAAGTCTCCAAACAAATTGAAGACCTCTATAAAGCCGGTCGGGGTCGCCGTGATGCCTGGCTGGAAATCCTGGACGCCATTAACGAAAGCATACCTTCCGAAGACCCGCAGTCGGCCATCCTCCTGGTCAGGCTCACTTCCGAGGTAAGTGAACAAGATGCGGCCAAGATGGCAGCGGAGGAGCAAGAACGAGACGCAACAGCACAATTAATGAGAGAGGCCTATTTACAAAGAGGAAGGGGCCGCGTTGATGAGGAAGTGCTTCGACAAAGGGAAGACGAGGAGTCGGTTGACGAAGATGCGGAAAGAGACCGGCAAGAAGCAATAGCAGACTTGCCCGAAAACCTCTTGAAAAATTATGGGAATGTGGGTGAGAAACAATGGAATGCGATGAACAAGAATTGGCGCAAGGAATATGTGAGGTGTTTGGAGGCAAATGAAAGAGAGGGACGCATAAAGGTTGACTGGGGTGGGCGGAAGGGAACGAGTTGGCCGGTCTGGGAATATGTTGCCGACTTCGTTCCTGGTAGAGGCGCTGCGGTTGCTCCTGGGGCCAGAACCCTGGTAGGAGTTACCACTCCTGGAGGAGGTTTCGGCCCTGCGGGTATAGGCGGCGCGACGGAGTATGTGGGTATCAGGAAGATTATTAACCTGAGGATTAGTGCGGAGCGGCGCGCCCTCACTGAGAAGAGCAGTTTGTTAAACCCCTAAGTAAATATCCTTTCTTCACCTCGGTGGAGATGGTCAATACCAACTGGGTGACCTATGTGGAGGATATGGAAGGTTATCGTCTGGGCAAACATCTGGAGTATCAACCCGGTCCTGACGAGAATGTCCGTTTGGTGATATGGATAACCTTTGATGTAGTTATCACCGCAGAGCCAGAGCTCGGCCAGGCAGGCTTAGCCACAGCCGCCGCTTCTGCTGCTTCTGCAGGTTAATTCTCTTGGGCCCTGAAGTTTTGAAGGCGCTAAGTTATGGATATTAGAATGGGCAATGTGAAAACGGTTCTTCTGGAGAACCGCGTCTGGCTGATTGTCGGCCTCCTGGTGATAATAAGTGCTATCCTCTGGCCCATTTTGGTTATGCGTTTGAACCGGGAGATAGAAGAGCAAACAGATACGCTGGTTCAAATTAAAGACCGCCTGGCCGACTTCGCAACTAATCCCCAAACCATTCCCAATCAAAAGGTCTTGGAGAGCGAACAGCAATATCTCCGCGAACTCAACGCCCAGTTAGGAAAAATGGGCCGGGAAGTGGGCAAGGGAACCCTGGAGTGGGATATAGTTTCTCCTGAACCCGGCGAGAAGTATCCTGACCCCCGAAAATTTAAATTGGAGTATGGCCAGAAAAAGCAATTGTTATTGACAGAATTGAGGGGTTCGTTGGTCCAGTTCAACCCTCGCACTTTGAATGATTTGTTCTGGAATATCCAGGGCGAACCTTCTGACCGACAGATGCTCACTATACAAAAAGAATTTACTATCATAAAAGGACTGCTGCACATTATCACTGATCCAAAGATGGCCGTAAGCTATGTAGAGACATTTACCGTGGCCGTTAATCGTAACGAAAAGAAGTTTGTGCCCCTGAAGGTTGGGGGGGCCATTTCGCTCGAGCAGCCCGCGCCGGAGCCGGCGGCTGCGCCGGCTGCGGCGGCTGCGGCGGTTAGGAATATCCCCATAAAATTGATTCTACGAATGGACTATAGAATCCTTATTGTGCTCTTGGATGCAATGCTCCGTTCTGACCTTAAAATCAACTTCAACATTCGCCGCATTGAACGAGTGGGCACTATTGGTGAGAAAGATGTTAACCCCCTGGTTGATGTGGATATGGATGTGGAGGTAGTGGATTTCAATCCCACATTATAGAACGAAACTTTTTGTCTTCAGGAGGTTCCCTTATGGTTAAAGATTTCAAAAAGTTGCTTTTGGGACACTTGGAAAAAGCATTTCTGGTGATTTGCTTAGGATTGTTTGTGGTGGTGGTGGTTCTCCAACTGTTGCAAAATAGAGAGAATCCTGGCGAGGCTGTCGAAGGCTATATCAAAGAGATAGAGAGCGCCCGTCAAAGCAGCGGAGCTCCCCAGAAAAAAACCCCTGAAGACTACACCAAGAGAATGAATGAATATTGGGGAGTTACATACCGAGAAAAGGCCCAGGCCTACACTGAGACCCCTTTTGTTATATTCCCGGGCTCTATCACTGAGCCACTCAAAGAATTAAAGGCCCTGCCGCCGGAAAAGGTCACCGCCGTGGCCGCCGTTGGTCGTAATGTGGTGGTGGTGAATTTGCCTCTGCAGCAAGCGGACCTCGTGCACCGAGCAAATTTCGAAGGAAAGGTTCTCTTTAAACTCTACCGCAAAAAACCCACTGATTTAGATTATAGCCTGGTCAGAGCAGAACCTTATGAGGCTATGAATACTTTTAAGAGATATAACTACCTTATCGCCATCTTAAGGGATAAATTGACCGCGGGTAAGCCTTTGAACCCGGGAGATGTGGACCTCGCCTTGGCCTTGAAGTTGATTGGCCCCGAGGAGGCCGAGG
>LIZR01000041.1 GCA_001302825.1 Planctomycetes bacterium DG_23
AGCCTCACCCCTTTCTGTAAGCTCAACAAACCAATTCTTCTCATCAACAATATAGTCCTTTTTTTCTACGAGTTGACGAACAACCCAATCTGCTTTCTCGAACTGGTTAGTAGTCGAGATCGCTTCTTCACTCCTCGTCGTTCTAATACAGGGCTTTGTAGCGTCATCTATGAGGATCGTGTCTGCCTCATCTACGATAGCAAAATCCAAGCTGCCAACAACCCTTTCCAGGGGTAATAGCGCAAGGTTGTCATCCAAGAAATCAAAGATGAGCGCTCTCTTTTCCACATAGACCACATTGCACTTGTATGCATTCTGCTTCCTGCAGTACTTGCCTATAAAGTCGTTTTGTTGTGTCCTAAGCGTGAAGGCCCCGCTACTCCAAACCGCCCCAACTGTCAGTTCAAGGGCGTGCAAGATTGGCCCCATGCTTAGCGCATCACGTTGTGCAAGGTAATCGTTGTCAGTGACGATGTGAACTTGCCTACGCCTTTTCCCCCGCGGCAATGTATGCAGAAAAGCAGGCATTATTGCCATCAGGGTCTTGCCTTCACCATTCACCATCTCTACTATATGACCATCGTTTAAGGCAACAGCTCCCATGAACTGGACTGTGTAAGGGTACTCCCTGCGGAATTGCCAGGCGATTTCGCCAACGAGGGCATAGGCTCTGGGCAGGATGAGCCCGATGTCAACACCCGTCGTGCTTTCTTCAGCAAGTTCCTTTGCCACAGCCTTTAGCGCCTTGAGCGACTGTCCATCGAACTTGGTCCGAAGCGCTTCTATCCGCTTTGCAATAGAATGGTAGCTAATCAGCTGTCGCTTATAGCGGCGGTATTTCGGGTTCAGTTTTTTCCAGTTAAAGTCCAACATTCTGGAATCCTGTTTCACAATCGCATTGCGTCTAACATCTGATAATTACCAACGTCCCTGTAAATAAATGAAAGCCAGTTCTGTTAGAGTTGGGCGAAATTTGCGATTGTTTGCTAAATGCAGGAAATCCTTTTCACTTCATGATGCAGTGCACAAGGTGCGCTACTGAGGCAGAACATCCCAAAGTCTTTTTGGCGCAAAACCTTCTTTTCCTGAGAGCAGATTGTCTACAATGTGGCAACTCTCGCAATTGTGCCGGAATGATATCATCTCAGTAGCATATAGCATGCTGAGCCTTTTTGACGCTTATTTGTTGGTAGTCTTCAGAAGAAGGCAGTTGTGGATATCTTCCACATTATATAAAGAGTCTATATGACCTGTCAAGAATTATATTAACGAAAGGCGAATCTCGGGTGGATTAGTTGCTGAGCAAAGGGTCAGTCAAGACCCAGAAATGTGGTCAAGTTGTGGTCACGCCAAAAAAAGATTCGCCTATCAAAGGAAAAGGAATCTGTAAGTCCTTACAGAATAGGAAGTTAAAAAGCGAGGCCGAGGGGACTCGAACCCCCAACCACCAGATCGACAGTCTGGTACTCTAAACCAATTGAGCTACGGCCCCGCAAAATGTTATGGCCCGCTTAAAGCAAGTGTAAATTATATATATTTTTCTATCCCTGTCAACAAAAACTTGCCGGCCCCAGAAACTGTCAAGAAAAGATTGACCGGGAGGCTTGAGGTGGAAGTCTGAGTTGGCAAGTCTCGCATTATTATGGCCCGATTTATCGGGCGAATTTGAATAATATGGCCGAGGCCAGAAGATAAGTTAAGGCCGCCACCCCGGAAACAATAAACAGATCAAACTTGCTGAGAAGCATCCAGAAGATGAGCGGAGCTATGCCACAGCCCACCAGGTCGATGAAATATAGCCCGGGCACGCTCCTTCTGGTGAAGACCCGCAAAGATACCGGAAAGATGGTCCCAATCATTATGGCTGCGGGCATCGCCGCCAGAACGAAGGTGATAAATCTGACCCAGTGCCCCTGGCTCAAGGTGGCCTTGGTGAGGAAGGGAGCGGAAAATGCGTAAAGGGCCACAAACAAGGGTAGAAGAAATATCAGGCCCTTTCTTTTATCCACCCTGCCGGAGAGGAGGCTCCCTATGGCATTGCCGATGAGAAAAACCCCCACGGCAAGAGATGCACTCAGCCAGGGATTGCCGATGAGCAAGAAACTGTGGTAGAGCAAGATGCACTCCACCAAGAGAAACGAAGTCCCCAGAAGGAAGAAATGAGTGTAGGAAATGCTGGTAGTTAAGCGAACAAGTAATAAAAGCATTACTAAAATGAGGCCTATGGTAAACCACTTAAATTTCCTGAGATAATAAATGAGAGTAGCAACCGGGTTTTCAGAACCAAAGGAAAAGGGATATATATCCGTGGTGGGGTTTATGCTCTTTTCATCCCAGGGCACGGCGAGCAAATCGGCATATTCTGCACCCTCATTAATAAGTTTTACATCCTCCTGGGAAAAACCGGCAGGCTTGACGAAGACATATAAACTTTTTAGGCCAAAACTTCCGGCGTAAAAGGCTCCCTTACTCAGGTAGATAAGGGTCTGGTCCCTGGTTATTCCCGCTCTTCTTAAAGTTGAACAAAGTTGTCTTATTACCCTTTCCTGGACGGCAGGAGGTATTACTCTTCTTATGAAAAGAAAGCCGTGTGGGCTTAATACCGAACGGCATCTACTGAGGGCACTGTCCGTATACATAAAGTTCGCATCGGGAAAGGACAGATTGGATACCCGAGCCCTCGGGTCCAGGTAAGCATAGTATATGAGGTCGAACTTTCGCTGGGTATTCTCCAGGAAGAATCTGCCCTCACCCACCACGATCTCCGCGGTCTTATAGGTTTTCCAGATGGGCTCGATGTCCCTGGCAACCTCAATAAAGCCGGGGTCCAATTCCACCGCGGTTATCTTAAGGTCTGGTTGGTTAAGGGTATTGAGCATAAGCACATCGCGACCCAAGCCCGTGCCAATGATAAGAACCTTCTTAATCTTGCCCTGACTTTTGGAAAGGGGATGAAGGATGATGGCGTCGCTGCCATATCTACCATCAGGCAAGGGCACAGAATAGAAATACCATCCATCCACATAGCACTCGACGCGGCTTGCTTCTTTGTGGACATCTATGCGCTGATAAGGCGACCAGAGAGAAAATACGAAGCGCTCCTGGAGCCATTCGGGCGTCTCCAAGTCTTGCAGGAAACCGTATATCTTTTCCTCCAGTGGAAAAGCCACAAGCAAAGCGAAAATAATGGCCAGGGTTCTCTTACGGATGCCCAGCCAATTCCGAGCGAGCACTGCCGCTACAGAGAAGGCCAAAGTAGCAACAAAAACTCCCGGTATAGGGGCAAGCCAGAGCAACAATATGCCTCCCAGAATGGCTCCTATGCCAGAGGCAAAGAGGTCAGAGGCATAAATCTCCGAGAGAAATCCTTTCTCCCGGGCCAGGGTCAAAAGTGAGGCGAAAATAATGCCCTGGAGCAAGAATATCACTCCATAACTAAAGGGGACGGTTATGACGAAGGTTTTTATGATCTGCTTAGGCTGCAGAGCCTCAACTTCCTCCGGGGTCTCTCTGAAAAACATATCCGCGCTAAAGGGGGGTTTTATCTTTTGAGGAAGTTTTATCAGGAGGAAGAACGAAACGAGGCTGATGAGGATTAAAAGAATTACACAAATCTTGAGGATGCGGGTGGTGCTGAAGGGCAAGAAACCTTTCAGTAAAGAACCCAGGCCTATCATCCAGAGTACACTGGCAAAAAGAAGCGGCCCGATCATAAACATATTGGTAATTTGAAAGCGCATCTCCCTCAAGACGGCCATCTCATAGAGCATAAATCCGAAGGCCAGGATGAACATCAAGAGCAAATACCTGCGGGTTTCCCTGCCTGAAGAAGTCTTCAAGATTTTCCTCCTTCCGGTTGGTAAAACTTATCTTGGCTGAAGCACCAAGAGAATACCCTGAACCAGGACCATCGGTCTTCAGATAAACCGGCTAAAAAATTCTCAATCAGCATTTACTCTGTCGGTGACCTCAATCAATTTATAACTAAAAGGCCGGCCACCCTCATAAAAATAACTTTTATCTTCCAATAATCCAAGGTTCGTATCAAAGTAATGGTTAAATACTACCCTGAATGTATTTACAGGAGTTATGTCCTCGTATAGTTTTTTGTGCCCACCGTCAGGCAAATAATATGCGTTAAGTATACACATTTTTTCCTTGAGGTTAACGCTATCTGGATTTATATCATCAGCCCCTTTTGAGATCGGTCCATGGTCGCCTTGCAGAATAATAATGGGAGTCTCAGACGAACTGGATAATATTTCATTTATTGCCGCTTTTATTTTTTTGTTAACGAAGATAAGTTGGTTTCTATAATTTTCTATGTATTCGTCCTGGTCCAGATGGTCGCTTCGGTCAGTGAGTACAAACTTCCTACCGGGTTTAACCTTCTCTCCATTCTTCCCGAATACAAAAGGGGGGTGGGGTGCCATAATGTGAGCAAAGACAAAAACCGGAGCATCTAATTCGGCCCCGTCTGCCAGATGGTCGAAGATATAAAGTAACCTGTCTCTGTGCAAATCAAACTGTGATTTATCAGGTAGTAGGTCCAGTATTACGGGAATGGGGGTAGTGCCTAAGAGCAGGTTTTCAAATTCGTTCAGTGACCATCGGGGACTCTTGAAGATATCGGCACTAACCTTGACTTCCGTTGTTATATCCCCTGAAGAAAAAGCCACGATTAGGTAACCGTGCTCTTTTAGTAATTCAACCACTCTACTATTCCAGATTACTTTCTGAAGCGGCACCTTGTCATAACTCGCCAGGCCCATTTGCCGGGCTAAATCTTCCAGATAAGCAAGATTGAGTGAAGAGGCGAGCGAAAGGTCGGTTTCCGCATAATTACACCTGCTTTTATTGGCGATATAGAAGCCTTCTTCAGCCAAGTATTTTAGAAATTCGCTATTATCATAATGATAAAACTCTTTAAGAATATCCGCTCTGGCATAGGAATCGAGAATGATATAATAAATGTCCGGGTATTCTTTTGATTTTCCAACCCTGGCCGGAACCGCTCGTGTTTTTGCGGCTCCTCCCATATTCAGGAAACGCCGGTGAAGGGCAATCGTAATTACAGGAATGACAACTAAAATAATGGCTACTATGTTTAAATAGTTACCAAGGGCGACTAACTTTCTCTGACTTCTTATTACCGCCCAGGCAATGGCGATTAGTGGCAGTATGCAAAGGACGACGAAACAATCCTCCACTAAATCCAAATAGTCAAAGATTTCGAAAAGCCAGTCCGTAAGATGGCCGTAAGAAAAAAGAAACAATAAAAATATGGATGTGACAATCCCGGCCTTATGGAGGCTCTTAATAAGAAGGACGAGCACGAGCCACAGCAGAAGAGCAAAAGAAACTGCCACAACTATCGGCCTAATCGTCTCCCTGAAAGACATTTCTTTTATGTTATGAGAAAAGAGAAAGAGTATGGGAAAGAGGGCAAATAAAATAGGATGGATAACGAACCATTTCTTCATATTACTTAGGCCTTCTCTCCATAAAATACACCCTTCTCTCGGAATCCCTGATTCTCACACAATTCAGTATGACAAAAAATTTCTGAAATTCGTTCTCAAAGACGCTTTCCCTATAATCAGGAAAAATGTCCTCCCGGGTGGATAGAAGCCTTTGCACCTGGGAATCGCTTTTGGGGACAAATTCAATGATGAGCCAATGGCAAATCTTGCTGAAAAAATCCGCAATTTTTTCCAGGGGCAGATTATTGGAAATGGCCAGATGATGAACGAGAGCCAAAGCCAGCACGGCATCCGCCGGACCACGCTCCAAAAGAGACTCCCTTTCCGCATTTTCCCAGCCAATACCTGGACTGGGATCGGTCAAATCAAGAAGGAGTGGCAAGATATTAGTCTCGCCTTCTTTAAGACACTCGAGATAATTCTTTTCCACCGCCGCCGGGTCTATATCAAAAGCGATTACTTGCGCTCGTCTTTTGCTGGCGATGCGGCTGAATAAACCTACATTGGCTCCCAGGTCCCAGACCATCTTCGGGGTGGTCTCCTCCAGAAATCGTGCCACTATTTCCTTCTTGTGCGATAAAGCCTCCTCAGAATAATTGGTATCTTCATAATAATTAGCCCATTCGGTCCTTTGAACTCGCCATTTGAGTTTCCTCACTGCAGATTCCAGGTTGTCGATAAGCCCAAGAAAAGATAGACGACTCACTTTGCGGCCGCTCATATCTATCGCCTTATGGGCAAAGTGCTTCTGGCTTTTGGCGTGAAGGTGGAGGTGAGAAAGTAGTGGGAATTTGAGCCGCGTGCGAAAGGGAAGAAGGGAACTCGCCAAATCCAGAGGCACGCCATCTATGTGGACTCTCAATAATTGATTTAGCCTGATATCCCTGTAAGTCATTAGCGTCAGAGGCGCAAGAAAATGCTGGCAGAATTGTCTATAAGCTACCCAGGGACTTCCTTCCCGGTACTTCTCAAAAGAAAGCGTGTCAACGAATATGGGTCTTCCTTTTCTGAATTGTATGTTGTATGCGCTCGAATCTTTGAGAGACATTCCGAATTCCAGCGACCTCTTTTGTATTTCAAGCCTGACCAGGGCCGCATCTTTCAATTGGCTGAAACTCCACTCGTATGGATATGAAATAAAGGAGATGGCCTCAGGCTTGATTATTTTGTAGGCCTTATCCGGCTTTGCGGCCTCAATATCAACTTCCTGATGAGCAAGCAGTAGTGCCCCGTCCGTAAGGGTCTCATAAAGACCGGAACTCATCAAATGGTCATAATTTTCTTTGTAAGTGAGGTTTATCTGCCGGTAAAGCAAACCGTCCCGATAAAAAAGGAACCCACTCGGGTCCCGAAAAGAAGCTGGAATATTTGCGCTACTTTTCGCCCTTTCCATATTTTTTCCGTCTGGAGAGCATCTCCCCCAGGAAAATTCTAATCTTACTCCAGAATATCTTGATGGCAAAAAGTCCCCCCAGTAAGGCGGCCAAAAGTACTTGAAGAAAAAAACTTCCCGTTCCCGGGTCGAGGTAGGCATAGGCCTTCTGAGGGAAGATAAAAAAGAAAAGACTAAGTAAAAGAAGTGTCATCATAAGGCCTCTCAGAAATCTCATCTTGATTTGCCCCGGCTAAGACTCAAGTATTATTGCCTCTATCATTATAACAGGCCCTGCATCATATCTCAATAATGTTACCTTGCCGAAACCTAGCACTTAAGGGATAGCCAAAATAATCTTCTAAGGTCCTCCACAGCCAGATCCATTTTTCAATATCAATTTCTGGGATACGCTCGGTAAATATTATGCGCCATTTCTCGGCTCGCTTGGACTCCTCTGCCATAAGTTATCCCCTTAAGAATTGGTCTCTTTCGACCTTGCTATGCGAAGTTTTAAAGAGTCCGAGGCCTTGCCTATCAATTCCAGGAGAAAAACTACGCCAATGCCCATCAAGATGCTGTTGAAGGCCAATATAGGCAGATGGTATCTCAACCACACAAAAGGTATCCATAATGTGGTTCCAGAGATTACAACTATTGCCCATATAAGTAGCGCACCCTTTTCAGATAAGCACCTGGTGGATTTAATACTTTTAATCTCATCCCAGACCAATTTTGTCAGGCCCAAAAATAGCAATATAAGGTCTACAGGAAGTCTAAATATGCTGGGAAAGACACGGTATTCACAGAAAACGCGCTGATAGACAGAGGTAACCTTTTGGGGCAGGGTGTTTAATGAGCCCCGTGGATCTAGTGCCCTTTGGCCCTGGATTTCTTCACTTCTATGGCGAAGCATCCTTTTAATACCCCTCGCTGGCTTATCGTATAGCATAGGATTACAAAGTACAAACAGGGATAGAGAAATCACGACAAGGAGAATTATGCTCATTAAAGCCGCCGGGGTAAGACGGTAACGACTAAACTGCCTCTTCAGTCCACTTAATTTCACAACCGAAGATTTAAGGCCGCTGAGAAAAGAGGGTTTGAGACATCCTTGCACCAAAAAGACCCCCATCACAGCTATAAAGGCTAATCCTGCTAATCCGCCGTTCAATTTGGTGCCGGCGGCGAGGAATAGAGATACCCCTGCCAAACAAGAAAGGCCCAGAGTTTTAAAATAGGATATGGGCCTCTTACGGCAAAAATGTGAGACAAGGTGCAGGTTAATTAGTAGAGTCGAGAAGAGGAAAAATAATAGCGGCGCATCAGTCATCGCCCACCGGCTGTACCGTGAAGCCAAGGGATTTAAAGCCCAAAGAAGACACGCAGCAAAACCTGCCCGTATACCGTAGATTCTCCTACCAATAAAGTAAAAGACCACTCCCACCAGACCCCCGAAAATGGCCATAGTCAGCCGGACCACCCGGAGATGGTCCGGGCGAGGAAAGCGCCCGTGCTTGATGTTCCAATCTGGACTTTTGCCGAACTGCCATGGGGGCCTAATTTCGTCTCTCTTATGACCTGAAGCATAGAGAGCAAAACCAATGATATATTTGCCAAGAGGCGGCTGAGTTATTCCGTGGTATTCGTGCCATTCTGGATTCTCAATGTCTTTATCAATGAAGAAAGTCCAGAAAAATCTCCCCATATATATCCACTGGCTCTCATCGGGATGAGTGAGGACCGCATCCGCATCAATGATAAAGAAGGCGAGGAGAAAACGAGAGAAAAGGACGATTAAAAGCGTGAAGATGAGCAGAGTTTCCCATAAAGGAGACACACGTCTATGTGAAGCCACCATCGTTTCTTTCTGTAGAGAACCGGGCTACTTTTAACGAGGATACTTGTTCACAGTTTAATTCTCGACCTTCGTGGCTAAAATAGAAAATTTCATTATTGACGATTTCGTTTTCTTGTCAAAATGCTATTCGGTCTGTGTCCTGAGCACCTCCAGCATAGCCAGCATATTTTCCAGCCGACAATCGCCGGGGATGGAATGCGCCGGGGCTACGATAAGCCCGCCGCCGCGTCCCGCATCGAGCATCCGCTGCGTTTCTTTTCGCACCTCTTCCGCCGTCCCATAAGGAAGTAGCCTCTGCGTGGAAATACCACCCCAGAAGGCCAGACGCCCGTGATACTCTTCCTTCAGACCATATACATCCATCACTTCGGGCTGAAAGGGATTGAAGCAGTCAAGCCCTATCTCAATCAACTCGTCAAATAAATCATCCACATCCCCGCAGGAATGGATAATGACTTTTTTGCCGGCGGCGGTAACCTTACCGTACATCCTGGCCAGGCGCGGTTTCAAAAAGCGCCGCCAGTGAACCGGCCCCATAATGAGCCCGCGCTGCTGGCCCCAATCGTCCCCGAACCTCATCCCATCTATGGGAAATTCCAGCGCCCGCTCAATTATAACCAAATTCCATTCCACTATTCTCTCCAGAAATTCTTCCACAAATTCCGGGCGCTCCACCATATCCATTAAAAGATTAGCCATCCCCCGCATGGTCCAGGCCCGTTCAAACAGCGAAAATCCCAGATTTGCGATGACGAATCTATCCTCATTTCGCTCCAAGAATTCCTCTATCCCGGCAAAGCGCGAAGGCTCATAAGGGTCGGGAAAGCGATATCCGGAAAGGGTGGGGCCAGTTAAGAAGGGCTCCGGGGTCCCGATATCCTTATCTATAGTTCGATTCCACAAAACTCCGAATTCATCTCGATATGTATCCGGCGCCGCCTCCTGCCTCTCCCCGGGAAGTGCAGGGCTGAAACTCGCTATGTGATTACCTATAAACTCCTTGAAATCTTTCGTCCCGAAATGCTCGGCCATTTTGGCCGCCGCGGGCCGCGTGAAACCTATCTGATAGGGCACTTTATCCGGCGACTCGAAACTGAGCGCCTTTTTCACCCTCTCTTTCAGCGTCATTATTTCTCTCGCATATAGGCCTTAAATTTTGCCTTGAAGGCCTCGTACGCCTGGGCGCGGTGGCTGTGTTTGTTTTTTGCCGCAAGCGGCACCTGGGCGAAGGTCTTGCCCCCCAGAGCCGGATGGAGGAATAGCGGGTCATAGCCAAAGCCCCCCTCCCCTCGCTCCTCTGTGGCGATATACCCCGGGCATTCGCCCTCCGCAGTAAAGATGATGCCTTCCGGAGAGGCAAGCGCAATCACACAAACATATCTCGCCCGCCGTTTATCATTGGGCATCCCTTCCAGTTCCTGTAAAAGTTTGTCATTATTTTTCTTATCCGTGGCGTTTTCGCCGCTATACCGGGCCGAAAGTATCCCCGGTCGCCCGCCTAAAGCCTTCACCTCGATCCCGGAATCTTCCGCCAGGGTCAATAGACCGCTGAACCGGGCAAACCGAAGCGCCTTTTTCACTGCATTTTCCTCATGACTTTGCCCATCTTCTTCTACCACCGGAGCATCGGGAAATTCACTTAATCCCACAAATTCCACTTTAAGTGAAGAAAGAAGGGGCTTAATCTCCCGCAGTTTCCCTTTATTGCGCGTGGCTATGAGAAGTCTCAATGGCCTCTTCCCGGCATTTAGCTTTTTTCTCATATTGACCTTTTTATCTTAACCGCTGGGGGTCAGAAGTCAAGGAAGAAGGCCGTCGGGCCAAGAGGGCTTTTTGATTGACAAAGACAAACCCAACTGATATTTTAATGCTTTAATTTCCGGAGGAAGGTCTTATGTTAAGGCCCGAGATATCAGAAACTAAAGCAGAGCGATTAAGCCGACGCATCGACCAGTGGATGCTTGCCGTGGCCGTGGTCGCCCTGGTCTCCCTTATCCTGGAACACGGCCAGTATGTGGTAAGCCCGCTGGGCCTAAGAATTCTGCAAGGCCTGGACCTTTCTATCATCGCCATCTTTATCCTCAAGAATTTCGTCAAACTGGCCCTCGCTCCGCAAAAAATCAATTATCTCCGAAGAAATGTCATCGATTTCCTGCTCATCTTTTTTCTTATTCTGTGGCTGGTAGCCGCGGCGAAATTGGTCACCTATACCCAGGTACGCGATTTTCTACAATCAATGCACGTGGTCTCCATCACTATGCTCTATATCGTTTTATTTCAGGCCTATATCCTGGCCAATCTTCTCCTGGAGACCATCCGCGTCTCCAGGCATTTAGCCCATTCCCGATTCCGCCCCGCACAAACGCTTATCCTCAGTTATCTGGCCATAATCCTTATCGGCACCTTCCTTCTTTATTCTCCCCGGGCTACGGTCACCAGAAGTATATCCATCACCAACGCCTTCTTCACTGCTACCTCCGCGATGTGCGTAACCGGGCTCATCGTGGTGCCCACGGGCACCTATTTCTCCACCTTTGGCCAGGGAGTGATACTGGTTCTTTTGCATTTAGGCGGCTTAGGGCTAATGACCTTTGTGGCCTTTTTCTCACTTATTATGGGTAGGGGGCTGGCCTTAAGAGACCGGGTGGTGATGCAGGATGTATTAAGTTATGACCTGCTAGGCAAAATCGGCAGGATAATCATATATATCTTATGTATCACCTTTTTCTTTGAGGCGGTGGGGGTGGTGCTTCTTTTTAATGTCTGGGAGGGGGATTTAAGTTTTGCCAGAAGGCTCTATTACAGCGTCTTCCATGCTGCCAGCGCCTTTAACAATGCAGGGCTTTGTCTTTTCAACACCAGTTTCCAGAAATATGTCTCAAGTTTCGGCCTTAATCTGGTGGTGCCCGGGCTCATCATCATCGGGGGTCTGGGCTTTGCCGTGCACGAAAATCTGATAGAGTGCGCCAGGCGCGCATTAAAGCGCAAGTCCCCTTATAGGGGCCCGGGCCTGCGGTCAGGTAGCCCCCAGCCCCGTCTCAGCCTTCAGGCCAAAATCGTCCTTATTACCACCGCCATCCTCATCATCACCGGCACCGGCATATTCCTCTCACTTGAGATGAAAAGGACTCTTTCGCCACTTCCTCTTCAGGGAAAGATATTTGCCGCCTTCTTTCAATCGGTAACCGCCCGCACCGCGGGCTTTAACACCGTGGATACCTCACGACTTTCCAACCCGGCCTATTTTCTTTTAATCTTTCTGATGTTCATCGGGGCCTCACCGGGAAGCACCGGCGGGGGCATTAAGACCAGCACCTTCGTCATCGTGGCTGCCGCGGTTTGGGCTACTTTGCGCGGCGGCCGCCAGGTGGAAATCTGCAAACGAACCATTCCCTCATTTATGGTGAATCGGGCGGTGGCCGTCTTCGCTATTTCCCTCACTGTGCTTGCCATTTCCACTATGCTTTTAACCATAAGCGAAGATGTATCCTTTATTTCCGCCCTTTTTGAGGCCCAGAGCGCTCTGGGCACCGTGGGGCTTTCCACCGGAATTACCTTCGGTCTTTCCACCTTTGGCAAATGGGTGATTATGGCTACTATGCTTACGGGAAGGATTGGGCCTTTGACTGTGGTGCTGGCCATCGCCCAGCAAACCGTGACTATTCGCTATGAGTATCCTGAGGAAAGGGTTATAATCGGATAAAGGTCGCAGGTCGGCCGTCCTCCGTCGTGGGTCGCTAACAAGGAGCCAAAAATGGCCAGATATGCCGTAATCGGCCTGGGAAGGTTTGGGATGATGCTGGCCCGCTCTCTGGCCGAGAGGGGTCAGGAGGTAATTGCCATAGACCACCGCCGGGACCTGGTGGAAGAACTAAGAGAGGAAGTGGGCGTGGCCGTGCGCCTGGATGCCACGGATGCCAGGGCCCTTACTGCCCAAGGCGCACACAATGTCGATGTGGCCGTGGTGAGCATCGGTGAGGATTTCGAGGCCGCCGCCCTGGCCACCTTGGTCTTAAAGGGCCTCAAGGTGCCCAAGGTCATCGCCCGAGCACAAACCCCTACCCGGGCCAAAATCCTCTCCCTAATAGGCGCCGATGAGGTGGTCTCACCGGAAGACGAAAGCGCCGTGCGCCTGGCCCAGCGCCTCGCCGCACCCAATATCATTGACTACCTGCCCCTGGCTCCCGGACATTCCGTGGTGCAAATCCAGGCCCCCAAAAAATTCCACGGCAAGAACATCGCCGAGATTGACCTGCGTAAGAAATATGAGGTTAATCTGGTAGCCATAAAGAGAACCCTGGCCCGCCGCACGCCTGAGGGCGAAGAGGTCACCCAAGAAGA
>LIZR01000042.1 GCA_001302825.1 Planctomycetes bacterium DG_23
GTGGAAAAGGAAGAAGTAACCAGGGCGGTGGTGGGGGAGTTTGCCCGGGAATTTATGGAATATGCGCGAAGCGATGTGATAATAGTAGGGGGCGGGCCCAGCGGCCTTATGGCGGCCAAGGAACTGGCAGCAAATGGGGTAAAGGTGCTCATCATAGAGCGGAATAACTATCTGGGCGGAGGATTCTGGCTGGGCGGATATATGATGAACAAATTGACGGTGAGGGCGCCTGCACAGGAGATGCTGGAGGAACTGGGCGTGCCCTATAAAAAGGTGGGAGAAGGCCTTTATGTGGCTGATGCGCCGCACGCCACGGCAAGACTCGTTGCCGCTGCCCTGGATGCCGGCGCCAAGGTTCTAAGTATGACCTCCTTTCGCGATGTGGTCTTGAGGGCAGAAGGCCGCCTGGAAGGCGTGGTGGTGAATTGGACTGCGGTCTCGCTTCTGCCCGAAGGCTTAGGGCCGGTGGACCCGGTGGCGCTCGAAAGCAATCTGGTAATAGATGCCACCGGACATGAGGCCTGTGTGGCAGCAAAACTGGAGCAGCGAGGACTTATGAAATGCGCCGGGATGGGGGCCTTGTGGGTGGAACGCTCGGAAGAAGAGGTGGTGGAACACACGGGTGAGGCCTTCCCCGGGCTTATTGTGGTGGGGATGTCCGTGAGCACGGTCTATGGGCTTCCGCGGATGGGCCCCACCTTCGGGGCCATGCTCCTTTCCGGGAAAAAGGGAGCAGAGATTGCCCTGAAGAAATTAAACGAAACCTAAAAAGATAAAGCAGGCCATAAGCCGGGTTCTGTGTCCGGCAAATGCCGGATGGCGGTCATTTCTCTGGGAGGGTCGTTGCCGACCCCCTCTAACGGCCTACCCAAGGGTCAAACGAGACGGACCACCTCATCCCCTCTGTTTGGCCTTTCTCCCAGTGGGGTTTACCGTGCCCCGGCCGTACAGCCGCCCGTATGGGCGCCAGATCGCTCTGGCGGGCGGTGCGCTCTTACCGCACCTTTTCACCCTTACCCTCAGCCAGTGGCAGAGGGCGGTATGTTTTCTGTGGCACTTTCCCTATCCCCGAAGTCTTAATGACTTCAGGGACGGTCGCTGCTGGCGACCACTGCGTCCTGCGGAGCCCGGACTTTCCTCCCTCGCTAAATGCGAGAGCGACCGCCTGGCCCGCTTTATCTGGGAATCTCTATTTCAAAGAGCCCGTATCAGTCCCGCCTCAGGTTTCCACCAGGCAAATATTTCACCAGGTGGCCTCGTCTATGGCCATAAGGGCGAGTTTATCGGCCTTCTTATTCTCGCCCCGCGGGATAAATTCCAGTTTGAAATTTTCCAGGGCCGAAGCGAGCCTTTTGGCCCACTGATAAAGGGGTTTCAGTTTTTTATCCTTAATCCGATACTCGCCGGCGAGTTGCTTCACCAGCAGTTGGCTATCACTTTTTGCCACAAGGCCTTCCTGGGGCGGACCGTTGATGATGGCCTCCTCCAGGCCCATAATGAGGGCGAGATACTCGGCCTCGTTATTGGTGGCCTCTCCAATGAACCGGCCTACTTGAGTCAGCACCTCGCCCCGACCATCCTCCAATACAAGCCCCACACCGGCCGGCCCCGGATTTCCCATTGAGGCCCCATCAATATAAAGTTGCCAGGGCTTCTCCAAAGTCCTTTGTGGTTTCTTCACTCTTCTGCTTTTTCTTCCAGATAAAGGATGCGGCCGCAACTCTGGCAGGTGATAATCTCCTTATCGGCCATCAGGCGACTCAAGGTCTCCATAGTAATGTTCATAAAGCAGCCCTGACAGGCCATTCCGGAAACCGGCACCAGAGCCCGGTTTCCTTTAGCGTTCCAAATCTTCTCATAAAGGCCCAACGCCTCTCCATCTATGTCCTGGGCCTTTTGCTTTCTTAATTCTGAAAGTTCACCTATACGGTTTTCTATTTCTTGAAGTTCGGCCTGGACTTTTTCGAGTTCAGCCTCCAAGCGCTTTTCTTCTTGGGCTATTTTTTGGGCGTCGTCTTTGCATTGGGCCTCAAGTTCCTCGGCCTGGGTCATAAGGTCAAGAATTTCATCTTCCAGGCGAGAGTTATCGGCCTCTTCACCACCAATCTCCAGGAGAAGAGCACTATATTCCCGGTTGGTTTTGACGGTAAGGAGTTGTTTTTTTAGTTTTCTTATCTTCTCTTCGTGAGTTTTGAGGTCGAGTTCTTTGACGGCGGAGTTCTTCTGGAGTTCACGCAAGGCGGCGCGTTCGCCAGCAACTGCTTCTTCGAGGCGCTGGAGATGCCTTTTACTTTCCTCTACTTTTTCCGGTTTTTCTCTTCTGGCTTTATCAAGTGTAGCGAGTTCTATGTCCACTTCCTGCAAGTCTTGTAGTTTATCCAGAAGCGCGCTCATCTCAGGAAGCGGCCTCCTCGCGGTTCTCCTTCCGGGAGGAGCCGCCTAAACAGGAGTTTATTTTTTGACCGGCACATCAAGAAAGCCCACCAATTTTCTGGCACGAATGGGATGCTGAAGTTTTTTCACCGCTTTGGCCTCAATCTGGCGCACCCTTTCCCTGGTAACCTTGAAGATGCGCCCCACCTCCTCCAGGGTGTAAGTATAACCGTCATCCAGCCCGTAGCGCAATCTGATAATCTCTCGCTCCCGGTAAGTCAGGGTGTTAAGTATTTGCTCAATCTTGTCCTTGAGCATCTCATGAGAGGCCGCGCTGACCGGCGATTCCGCACCTTCATCCTCTATGAAATCGCCGAACATAGAATCCTCGCTTTCCCCGATGGGCCGGTCCAGAGAAATAGGCTGATGCTGCATTTTGAGCACGCGATGTGCCTCGGTGACCGGCAAATCGGCCTCTTTGGCAATTTCCTCTACCGTCGGCTCTCTTCCGCCCATCTCCTGAGTTAGCCTTTTGGAGATATTCCTGATTTTGCTCATAGTCTCAATCATATGTACAGGGATGCGGATGGTGCGAGCCTGGTCGGCGATGGCCCGGGTAATGGCCTGGCGAATCCACCAGGTGGCGTAGGTGGAAAACTTATAGCCCCTGCGATATTCATACTTATCCACTGCCCGCATAAGCCCGGTATTGCCCTCTTGAATGAGGTCCAGGAAAGTCAGGCCCCGTCCGCGATACTTCTTGGCAATAGAGACCACCAGGCGCAAGTTACCGCAGGAAAGTTGGCGCTTTGCCGTCTCATAATCTTTGAACCTGCGCCGCATCACCTTCAGGCGACGCAAAAAGACGGCCGGTTCCTCCGCCACGCGGTCGCTGAGTTGTCGCAAGCGTTTCTTTAGAAGTTGGACCTCCTCCTTGTTGGAGGCCTTGCCATCCACCTCTGCCAGGCGGTCTTTCAGTTCCAGCATCTCCTGGTAAATATCATGGAGCTGCCACAGGATAGACTGGATTTTCTCGGTGCGTATATTCAGTTCCTCCAGGATGATAACTCCCTTTTTGCGGCGAGCCCTTATCCTCTGGCGGAGTTTGCGTTCTTTCTCCTTGGAAATATGAGGATGCCGCAGGGTATTAAAATCGCGCCGGTTGGCTTCCAACATCTTACTCAGGGTGAATAAATTGCCCGGCATACGAAGGGCAATCTCTTGCTTGCCCACCCGCATAGCATCAGTGGTGCGTACATAGCGATCAAAAGGCAAAAGGCCATCTTTAACATCCTCCAGGATTTTGCCCGACCGGGCCAAGGCATAATCATTATCCAGCACCGTACGGCGGAAGGCCTTGCGCGTGAGTTCTATTTTCTTGGCCAGAGAGATTTCTTCCTCCCGGGAAAGAAGAGGTATCTGGCCCATTTCCGAAAGATACATCCTGACCGGATCGTCAATCTGACGCGCCACCGGGCCTTCGAGTTC
The DNA here is from genome assembly GCA_001302825.1 of Planctomycetes bacterium DG_23. Classification (GTDB taxonomy): domain Bacteria; phylum Planctomycetota; class DG-23; order DG-23; family DG-23; genus DG-23. The sequence goes on from LIZR01000042.1 coordinate 3,862, forward strand.
GAGTTTTTCCTCCTCGGCCTTGAGGCTCTCGCCTTGTTCTTCGCCGAGAAGCCGCTCCTGGGCTTCGGCTTCGTCAATGAGTTCAATGCCTTTCTCGTCCAGAAGGGAGAGGATCTCGTCTATCTTTTCCGGACTTACGGTTTCATCGGGCAGGATGTTGTTCATTTCCTCGTAGGTCAAAAAGCCCTTATCCTTGCCTCGCTCAATCAAAATCTTGATACTTTCAGCAATTTTGTCCATCCCGCAATTTCCTCCTTATGGAGATTTATCAAATACGCTTCTGATATTCGCGCAAGAGTCTTTTTTCTTCCTCCTCATCGGCGGCCTTTGCGGAAGCGATAAGTCGTTTCTTTAAGGCCGCGGTCTCTCTTTTTTCTTTTTCCTTCCTTAACCCCAAAAGGCAATCGTCAAGGCGGCGCTTGAGACTACCCTTTTTCCGACCCTTTTCCAACATATCTACCGCCATCTCCTTTAACTCCGCATCCTCCCCTAAAGCAAGCATCAAATCGGAGAAAACGAGCAGTCCCTTTTCCTGGTAGAGTCGGATAATAGCCTCAGCCAAATTTTGGTAGTCCTTATCCGGAAATAAACTCACGCCACCAGCAGCCACAACGCTTTTGGTGAAGGCCTCTCCTTGAAGCATCACCTCCAGTAACTCCCGCTGGAGACCTGCCAGGCGCCCCTGGGGTAGAGGGCGCGAGGGACTTGCTGCAGTCGCGTCTCGCCCTGTCGCAGGAGGCGCTTCTGAGCCTCTCCGGCCGCCCCTTCTGCCAGCCGGCAAACGAGGTCGTAAGCGCTGCCGCAGAGCCTCTTCGCTTACCCCCAATCGGTCGCAAATCCCCTGGATGAAACGACTGCGAGCAATAAGCATTTCTCGACTCAGTGCGCTTTTCGTTTCCTCTAAAAGACGCACCATCTCCTGCAAGACCTCATTTCTGGCCCGTGCGGTATCCAGGTCCAGACGAGCGGCAAAACTCTCAAGTTTCCAATCAAAAACTTCTCTTGCTTCGGAGATTAGTTTTAAGAAACCTTCCGCGCCTTCTTTCTGCAGAAAGTCGCAGGGGTCGAGCCCGCCGGTGAGCACCGCCACCTTGCCTTCCATCTCCTCGGCAAGAAATATATCAAGGCCTCTATCCGAGGCGGCTACCCCTGCACTATCCGCATCGAAGACCAGCACCGCCTCGTCAGCATAGCGCCTTAATCGGCGCACCTGAAAGGGAGTAAGCGCTGTGCCCAGGGTAGCCACTACCCACTTTATCCCCTTCTCGTGGGCCATTAAACAGTCTGTATAACCCTCAACCAGGGCCACCCGACGCTCCGCAAGAATGGCCTCCCGGGCCTGAGGAAAGCCGTAAAGGCAAGAGCCTTTGCTGAAAATAGCCGTCTCCGGGCTATTCAGATATTTAGGCTCATCTTCCCCTAAGGCCCTGCCGCCGAAGCCCAGAACCTGCTTTTTCGCATCCTGGATAGGAAAAATCAACCGGTTGCGAAAGCGGTCGTAATGGCCACTTTTCTCAGACCGGCCAGTTATGAGGCCGGCCTTTTCCAATAAATTTATGGAAATATCTCTCTTCTTGGCCTCACGCAGAAGATTTTCCCAGCCCGGAGGCGCATAGCCCAGGGAGAAATCCTCAATAATCTGTTTAGAAAATCCGCGTGCGGTCAAATACCCTAAGGCACGAGCCCCCGGCTCGCTCCAGAGGTAGCTTTTGAATATCCTGGCTGCCCAGCGGTTAACGCGGAAAAGTGCGCTTTTTTCCTCTTCGGCCCGCGTGTCCTTTTCAGTCTCTTTTACCTCTATGCCGTATTTTTCCGCTACTATACGCACGGCCTCGGGGAAACTGACGCGCTCGTAGGCCATTATGAAACTAAATACATCACCCCCCTTGCCGCAGCCGAAGCACTTGAAAATCTGGAGTTCCGGGTTGACTATGAAGGAGGGGGTCTTTTCCTGGTGAAAAGGACAAAGGGCCTTAAAAGATTTTCCGGCCTTCCTGAGAGGCAGATACTGGGATACTACATCTACAATATCACTTACGCTTTGAATCCTGCGCAAGAGGTCATCGCGGTAACGAGACGCCACCTACACTCCTTCAAAACCAGTCCGTCAGTAGCCGGGCTGACCAGTTTTCTCTAATGGCCCATAGGGGTCGTAGGGGCGGCCAGTATTTCCCGGCTCGTCCAGTGATAGATACTTTTTTGAAGCGCCCAAAACCACATAATTATACCTTACAATTTCCCTTTGTCAAGCCCATAAAACACATTTTTTGAGGCGCGGGGTTTACGAATCCCCGTCCGTATGGACAGGACGCAAAGCGTCTAACGGGACGAAAATACGGCATTGGCCTGTCTCTTGGGTAGCCGTAGAACCTGCCATCTATACGGGCGGATCGCCTATGACGACCCCCGTATAGGCCGCCAGTAGGCAAAAAGAAAGCCAAAGAGGCACACTTCTTCCTTCACACGCGCCGCGAGATTTGGTATAATTTGTCCTGCCACTTGAAATTTATTACTTATCTCCCAGAGCGAATGACGAGTCCTGTTAGACGCTCTCTTGTCTAACAGGACGAATGACCCAGGAGAAAATGAAGTGAAAGAACTGGCACAAGTTTTGTGCGATGAGGCCCGAAAGCGCTCCTGTTCATTTGCCGATGTCAGACTGCAAGAGTCTGAGGGAACATCGATACTGGTGCAGGATGGTCGTGCCGATAAGGTCTCCGCTTCCAAAAGGCATGGGGCAGGTTTAAGGGTATTGGTTGATGGCGCCTGGGGCTTTGCCACCACCAACCGGTTGGAGAAAAGAACTCTTCTTGCGGCGTTAGAGCAGGCCGTTTCTTTGGCCAGGGGTTCCAAGGAATATGTAGCCGACCCCGGGGCCGTGGCCCAGGTTCCTCCTACCTGCGGCGAAGAGCACACATCTATCAAGAAAGACCCGCGTCGCGTCTCCATTCGTGAGAAGGCCGCCAAAATCCGTCAGTTTGAGGAAAGTGCTCTTAAAGCCGCAGGCCAAAAAATAGTCAACTCTGTGCTCAGTTATGGCGATTCGGTGGTGCAGGAGATAATAGCCAACACTTCCGGCACCCTGGTGGAAAGACACACGGTGAGGACTTCCGTTTCCGCCACGATGACCGCGCTCGAAGGTGAACTGCGTCAGACCGACCACGAACGAAAAGCGCAAATTAGCGGCTTTGAACTGCTGGAAGAAATCTCGCCCGAAGAGTTCTCTATCCGCGCCGCCCATAAGGCCACCCAACTACTTTCGGCAAAGCCCGCTCCGGCAGGCTCTTTTCCGGTAGTTTTTCATCCTTCCATCACCGGCCTTCTGGTGCATGAAGCGTTGGGCCATAATGCCGAGGCCGACCATGTATGGACCGGAGAGTCCATCCTGGAGGGTAAACTGGGGGAAAAAATCGCCTCTGCTTTAGTGACCATAGTGGACGACCCCACCATATCCAACTCCTACGGCTCCTATAAATACGATTCCGAAGGCACTCCGAGCCAAAGGTGCATTCTCATAGAAAAAGGGGTTCTCAAGGGGTTTCTTCACAGTCTGGAAACGGCCAGTAAATTTGGCACCTCACCTAATGGCTCGGCCCGCGCCCAGAACTACGCCTACTGCCCCGTGGTGCGGATGAGCAATACCTTTATGGAACCTGGCCCAGCCGCATTTGAGGAGATAGTGAAGCCCATAGAGCGGGGTATTTTTCTTGACCACGGGCAGTGGGGATATGTGTTTGTGGAGCGAGGTCAATATACCTGCCACGCGGGCTCGGGCAGGATGATAGAACACGGCAGGCTCGGCGAGCCCTTGCGGGATGTCTCCGTGGCCGGGCTCACCCTGGAGACCTTAAAGGACATCGAGGCCATATCAAGTGACTTTGAAATGGATATGCCGGGGCATTGCGGTAAAGCCGGACAGGGCGTGCCGGTAAATACCGGTGGGCCTTATGTTAGAGTTAAAAGTCTGATAGTGGGTGGGCAGTCCGGGGACTGACGGACAGACTTGAGAGATGAGTCATCCTTCATTCGGATGACGAGTGACGGATGACCAGTGACTAACTCTGAGGGGAAAAAGTGGCAAAGCTTCTGGAAATGGCGTCTCTTGCCTGTGAGGTAGCGAAAAGCGAAGGGGCCGAATGGGTTCAGGTCACGGCTTCCGAAAGTCTGGATATTTTCGTGGAACTGGCTAAAAGTTCGCTTAAAGCCGCAAGCGCCGCCGCCGGGCAGGGCCTTTCCATCCGCGCCTTTGTAAAAGGCGGTTTGGGTTCGGTGTCCACGGAGGCCTTAAACGAAAGGGCTTGCCGAAAGGCGGCGAAAGAGGCTGCGCAAATGGCCAGTGCCGCCGAGCCAGACCCGGATTTTGTGGCTTTACCATCGCCTGAAGATGCAGAAGAAGTAGAAGGGCTTTTTGATGACAGGATAGCCGGGCTTCCTTCAGAGAAGTTGGTGGAGGTGGCGGGACGCAATATAGAAGGCGCAGAATCCGTGTTTGGGGAGGTTATTCTTTCCGGCGGCGTAGGTCTTCACTCCGCTCACTCTGCACTGGCCAATAGCGCCGGGGTGAGACGGGAGAGGAAGTCCACCTTTTTGGGCGCCAGCACCTTCGCCGTGGTTAAACAAGGCTCTGATGTGGGCTCATTTTACGATTTTGACTACGGGCGCAGATTAGAAGATGTGGCATTGGAAGAGTTGGGCGCTAAGGCTACCCGGCAGGCGCTCACTTTCCTGGGGGCCCGCCACCCTCAGACCAGGCGTATGGCCCTTGTTTTAGGGCCGCTGGCAAGTTTCGGCCTCTTGCGCACTCTGGCTTATTCCGCTTCCGCCGAAGGTATTCAGCGTAAGCGCTCATTTTTAACCGATATGCGCGGTAAACAAATAGTCTCCGAGCACCTCACCATAATTGACGATGGCTTCATTCCCCGAGGGCTTTACTCCGGAACCTATGATGGGGAAGGCGCCTTGCGCCGCCGCGTAAAAATAATAGATAAAGGCGTCTTCGCCGATCTCTTGCATAATTCCTATACCGCGGGTAAGGCCGGAGAACCCAATAACGGGCACGGCACCTCCGGCGGCGGTATCTCGGCCACTAACCTGCGCCCGGAACTGGGCAAAATGAGCGCAGAGGATATTATCAAGGATACTGAAGAAGGCCTTTATATCAATATGGGCGGTCTGGGGCCCAATCCGGCTTCTGGCGATGTCTCGGCATCGGTGGATTTTGGTTTTAAGATAGAAAACGGCCGGCTGGTCTTTCCGGTCATTAATGCGATGGTAGGCGGACATATATTTGAAATCCTTAAAAAAATAGATGCCGTCTCCTCAGACTACCGCGAGGAACCGGGAAATATTATGCCCACCATCCGTATTCAGGATGTGCAGGTAGTAGGAAAAGGATAACCCGGTCATCTGCCATTGGTCACTCGCTCCTCGGAGCCCTGAAGGGCTCTTTCGGAGTCCTGAACGGGTCATCCGTCACTGCAAACTCGTCACTCGAATGACCCTTCGGATGCTGAGTATCCTCAGGATGCGAAGCACGAGTGACGCTTTTTTGGGAGAGGCAAGAAAGTGCGCTTTCAGAGGATAGCCTTAGAGAAAATTGACCAGCAATCTGTCCCTCGGGACCCTGAGGGCCCCTTCGGGATCCGAAGGGCGGACTGGGATGAATTTTTAATTACTTATAAGCCGGAGATTGAAGAAATTGCAGTGGATCTCAAACGGCTGGGCCAGATTTATCCGGTGATATTAGAAGAAAGGGGAAATGATAGATACCGCATAGTGGCGGGATTTGTGCAAATAGGGGCGGCCAGGAAAACCGGCTGGCAAAGCATAGAGGCCAAAATCTTCGAGCAAGGCGAAATCCCGCCGCAGGAACTATTCCTCCTGGCGCTAAGTGGAAGGATCTTGGAAGACAGTATCAGCCCGGTGGAGAAGGCCGTGGCTTTAAAAAAGGCTCTTACATCATTTGGTTTCAAAGAGGAGGAAATTGGCCGGGAGATAGCCCCGCTGCTTGATATTCCGCCGTCAAGGAAGGTCATCAGGAATTATTTGGCCCTGGCCGACGCAGATGAGGCCATAAGAGACGCCGTCCATTTTGGCCACCTTCCCGCAAACCAGGCCTTTTTACTCCTTCCTTTTGAGGCCGCCGACCGGCTGGCTTTATCTAATCTCTTTCAAAACCTGAGGCCCAGTTTCAATGAAGCGAAGGAAATTCTAAGGAATATGGGCGATGTGGCCCGAATGCAAAAAAAGCCCATTAAAGAAATTCTTGCCCTAAAGGAAATAGAGCGAATTTTGCAGGATGAAACCCTGCCTCGCCCGCAGGCAGGTTTGAGTAAGGGAAAGAAAAGGGAGCATCTCAGGCAAACGCTCAAGAAGTTGCGCTATCCTCTTCTTTCCGAGACTCGCGAGGAAATGTACAAGCGCCTTAAGGCCTTGGCACTAAGCCCGGAAGTCAGGGTGACCTTCGACCCCACTTTTGAAAAGGAAGAGATAGCCATCACGCTTGAAGCAAAAGATGAAGAAAAACTCGCCTGCGCTTTGAAAACGCTCCAGGCGGCGCTTGCGGCAGGAAAGTTTGCCAGCATTTTCTCGCTACTGGAAGGACGCGGCCCTCAAGAAGGAAAAAGGGATGAGGTTTGAGCGGATATTTGTGGCCGATGGGGCGTGCAATTATCCTTTGGCCTCGGCCATACTCAAAAAACTGCCTGAGGCGGAAAAAGTGCCTGTAACCGACCTTCAAGGGTTAGCCCATTTGGACTATAAGGAAGCGAAGCGTTCGCTGGTCTTGATGGTAAAGAAGGGTAGGGCGGTGAAGGAGTTTTCCCCTGCCTGCCCTTCGATGCGGGCGGAACGGAAATCCGTTCAGACATACCAGGCTCCCGCCTGGAAGGAATTCTATATCTTCTTTGCCCAGGGCTGTCCCTACGACTGCCATTACTGCTATCTCCAGGATTATAGCCAGAGCCCGGCGCCCATCATTTTCGTTAATACCTCCGAGATACTCAGGCAAATTGAAGAGACCATTGTGGAATTCCGTGAGGAGCGGCCTTATTTTCACGCCGGAGAACTCGCCGATGCGCTGGTTTTCGACCCGCTTACGGACTTTGCCGAATCCCTCATTGACCTATTTAACCATTATCCCCAGGCCACTCTTGAACTGCGCACCAAGAGCACGGAAGTGGCCCATCTTCTTTCCGTCCCTCATAAACAAAATATCATCCCCTCCTGGACCTTTAGCCCGCAGGAAGTAGTGAGGCTTTACGAGAGGGGCACCCCTTCCTTGAAACTGCGCATAAAAGCCGCCAGACGCTCTCAGGAAGCCGGATACCTCATCGGCTTGAGGCTTGACCCCATAATCCACATACCGGGTTGGCAAAAGGCCTATGAAGAGATGATAGAGCAGATATTGAGCGAGTTGGTGCTTGAGCGGATTGAATCAGTGGTGTTAGGTTGTTTTCGCTATACGAAGGCTTTGGAGCACCGAGTTCGTGAGCGGTTTCCCTTGGACGGCCTTTTACTGGATGAATTTGTGCTCTCGGAAGATGGGAAATACCGATATTTTAAGCCCTTGCGACTTCAAATGTATCGGGACATTATAGGGCTAATAAGGAAAGCGGCGCCCGGGATTCCTATCTCGCTGTGTATGGAGACGCCGGAAGTGCAAAGAAGCCTCGCCATAGAACTCAAGGTGGCTTAAATGCAAAGAGGTAAAAATTATATGCTTCGCGCCCTGGAGTTGGCTCGAGGCGGCAAAGGCTGGGTGGAGCCCAATCCTCTGGTGGGTGCGGTAATAGTAAAGAAGGGTAAGATTATCGGCGAGGGCTTTCACGAGTTCTTTGGAGGCCCGCACGCAGAGCCCCGCGCCATTAAAGATGCGGGAAAAGGATGTAAAGGCGCTACGCTATATGTCAACTTGGAGCCCTGTGCGCATTTCGGCAAGACCCCTCCCTGCACCGAAGCCATCATTAAGGCCGGCATAAAAGAGGTGGTGGCCGCGGTGGAAGACCCCCATCCACTGGTCAAGGGCAAGGGTTTTTCTGCACTGGAGGCGGCGGGCATAGAAGTAAGGTGCGGGCTGCTCAGATGTGAGGCCAGACGCCTTAACGCCCCTTATTTCAAACTGCGCACCAGGGGGGAGCCCTTTTTTATAGGCAAATGGGCGATGACCCTGGATGGAAAAATCGCCACGCGAGAGGGCGATTCTCGCTGGATTTCCTCGCCCCAGGCCCGCCAGTATGTCCACAAACTGAGAGGTGAGATGGACGCTATTATGGTGGGCATAGGCACGGTTCTAACCGATGACCCGGAACTTACCGCTCGCCCCGTCCATACGGGCGGGGCTCGCTCGGCTGCCGGGCGCAAGCCTCCTTTGCGGCGCATCGTGGTGGATAGCCGGGCGCGTCTTCCCCTGGATTCGCGCTTGGTAAAAACGGCGGCTGAGACTCCGGTGATTCTCGCCACCACCGAAAAAGCACCGAGAGAGGCCTTAAAGAAACTTTCAAGAAAGGGTCTGGAGATTATTGAAGTCAAGTCTCGCTATAGGCGCGTAGACCTCAAGGCCCTGGCCCAAAGATTGGGCGAGATGGAACTAACCAATGTGATTATTGAGGGTGGCGGTGAACTTTTGGCAAGCGCCTTTTCCGCCAGTCTTGTGGACCGGGTGATAGTCTTTGTGGCGCCGAAGATTTTTGGTGGAAGAAGGGCCAAAACAGCGGTAGAAGGCAAAGGCATCGCCAAGGTGATGGAGGCCTTACCCATAAAATATACTCAGTTTTTCCCCATAGGCGAAGACATCGTAATTGAGGGCGAGGTGCTTGCCGTAAGATAAGTTGCGTGTGGGCCGAAAGCGAAGTCCCCGCTCCACCGCGCAAAGTTACCCTCTTACTCAGAGAATTCCCACGCCTTACTGTGCGCTTCTTCGCCTTCGGCTGAAGGCCAAATACAAGACTATTACTGCAGCAACTGCCGCAATTACTGATACCCCAATATATGTGGTTATTGGTCTGGAGACCTCACTTTCACCTGCTGCCGGTTGTTCTTCACCTGATTCAGGAATTTTCTCAGTCTCTGTCTCAACCAGCTTTGATTCAACCGGAGGCTCCTCTTCTGAGATTTCCTCAGATGGCGCCATAAATACTTTTTCGTCCAGGACAGGCTCTTCAAGCATCTTTTTGGGAAAGCTGCGGATGATCTCATTCATATACACCGGCACCATTTCCCGCTTATGCGGTCGCGGTGCCATTTCGTATGCATATTGCGACACAGCGACCTCAGCGTCGGACATCTCATGAGGGCTGAAAAGATTTCCCTCTATCACATTTCTGCGCTGCTCTTCCCACATATCCATGCGGCTCTCCCATTTGGACATTTCCATTGGGTCGTCCAGGCTATATTCGTCAGGCTTGGGTGGAGGGAGCTTCAGCCACTCTTGCCAGTCTTCCTTCCGTTTCTCATAGGTCTGGTTCAGACACTCCATTGCCTGGTGGAGGTGCTCCCGGGCCCTGGGCCAATTATATGGGTTTAAGATCATAATCAAATTAGCGGCCTGAATATGTGCCCGGGGTACCATATCCTGCGGAGAGTTGATGTTGTCCGGCCCCTTCATCTCATAATAGTGCATATGGTCGTAGCGCTCAAGGATGCTCTCAAAGATGGCCAGCGCTTCTCTGGGGTGAGTGCGCTGGTTATATGCAGGGTCTGCGGTTTGACCCAGGAGAATGCCGATACGATATTCGATGACGATGTTATCGGGGTGGTTCGCTCGATAGGACAGTGCCTTACGCAAATGCTCAACTTTTGCATCTCTATGCGGGGCCTTT
>LIZR01000007.1 GCA_001302825.1 Planctomycetes bacterium DG_23
CGAATGACGAGTGACGAACCTATTGGCCTCGAAGGGGGAAGCCTTTCTTATGCAGATGCTTTATTATTCTTTCTTCTTCCCGGTCAACTTCCTCACCCGTGAGCGTCTTTTCTGGCGAGCGAAAAAGAAGTGAGAAGGCGATGGACTTTTTGCCCTCGCCCAGCGCATATTCATCGAAAAAGGAGATTTCTTCCAAAAATGCGGGTTTCACTTCTTCGACAGCGGCCTTGAGGTTTGCCCAGGAGACCTCGTCATCGGCGACCACAGCCAGGTCGCGTCTGGTCGCGGGGAAGCGGGGAAGCGGCCGGTAACGCTTTCCCATACGCGCCGCTTCGGCCAGAGAGGCAAAATCCAGTTCCGCCACCACCGGGCTTGAACTGAGGTCAAAAAGGCCGCGGAGATTTTCCGAAATAACGCCCACTATGCCTATGAGTTCATCATTTATAAAAATCTTTGCCGAATGCATGGATGCAAGAAAGGGGATTTCGGCCGGGACAATTTCTGTATCTTCCAGGAGCCCCAGGGCCTCAAAGATGCCTTCCAACACGCCTTTCAGGGCGAAAAAATCGCCATCTTGCAGCAGGGCGAGGTGCGGTTTCTCTATGGGCAGTTTGCCCTCCGCTTTTTGCGAGAGATAGGTGTGGGCCAGTTCATAAATCCTCAAATCCGTGATGCCCCGGTCTTCGTTAGTCTTTTTGACCCGAAGGAGCCCGGGAAGAAGCGTGGTTCTGAGGAGCGGCCTTTCTTTATCTATGGGGTTGGAAATGGAAAGGACTTCTCTTGAAGCGGCGAAGGCTTCAAGGACACGAGCGCTTTCAAAACTTATGGTCATCACCTCATAGAATCCGGCGCCAAGGAGTACGGAGCGAGCCTTTTCGGCCACTATGGCCTCGGGGCGCTTTTTGCTCACGGCCTGGGCAAGGCGGCTACGCTCGCTTATTTTGTCAAACCCGTGGATCCTGGCTACCTCTTCAATAAGGTCTACCTCCCGCTCGATGTCCGGGCGAAATGAGGGGATTTGAAGCGTGATGCGGTCGCTGGTGGCCTCAGTTATGGCGAAACCAAGCCGCTCCAGGATACCTTTCACCTCATCTTCGGGGATTTCCAGGCCCAGGAGTTTATTCACCCGGGCCGGCCTGAGGGAAACCGTTTTTGGGGCAAGGTCCAGATAATTTACATCAATTAAGCCGGGAGCGACCTTGCCGGAGCCAATTTCAGACATCAAAGCAGCCGCGCGACGGCTGGCCCAGTCCGTCCCCCTGGGGTCAACGCCTCGCTCAAAGCGATAGGAGGAATCTGAAGTAAGCGCCAGCGCTCGGGAGGTGCGGCGGATGGAGGCCGGGCTGAAATAGGCGCTCTCCAGCAGCACGGTCTTGGTGCGCTCACTCACTTCTGTTTCCAGCCCGCCCATTACCCCGGCCACAGCCACGGGTCTTTCTGCATCGCAAATGGCGAGCATCTCGCCACTTAGAGCGAGTTCTGTGCCGTCTATGGTGACAATTTTTTCTCCGGCCCGGGCCCGGCGCACGATGATTTTTCCCTCTTTTAGTTTATCATAATCAAAGGCGTGCAGGGGCTGGCCGCATTCCAGCATAACGAAATTGGTGATATCAACGATGTTGTTCACCGGCCGAAGACCCAGGGCCACCAGGCGCGCTTTGAGCCAGGCGGGTGAATCTTTTACTTGCACATCGTAAATGATGCGGGCAATATAACGAGGGCACAAATCGCGGTCAAAAATCTCCACACCGGTCCAATCAGAAACCGTCTTGCCGGTTTCCTGTAATTTAATCTCAGGAATCTTAAGGGGTGCGCAGGTTGCCGCGGCAATCTCCCGGGCGAGACCCATATGGGAAAGGGCGTCCCCGCGGTTGGGGGTAATCTCCAGTTCCAGGAGGAAATCCTCAGCCTTTTTTTCTATGGCCTCACAGCCGAAGCCGAGCATAGTGAAAAGTTCGGCCGTCCCTTCAGGAACCAGGTCGAAATCGCAGTAGTCTTTAAGCCAGGAGAAAAGAACTTTCATAGCGTATTAAAATTGCCTCAGAAACCTGAGGTCATCCTCGAAGAATAATCTGATGTCATCTATGCCGAATTTGAGCATAGCCACCCGTTCCACCCCGAGGCCGAAGGCAAAGCCAGTATATTTTTCCGTATCATAGCCCACGGCCTCGAATACTTTGGGGTCAACCATACCAGCGCCCAGGATTTCTATCCAGCCGGTCTGGCCGCAGACCGCACAGCCTTTGCCCTTACAGAGGAAGCAGGATATATCCATATCCGCGGAGGGCTCGGTAAAGGGAAAGAAACTGGGGCGAAAGCGCGTCTTTACCTCAAAGCCGAAAACTTCGCGGGCGAATATGGAAAGAACCGTCTTGAGGTCGGCCATTGAAACATCCTCATCTACCATCAGGCCTTCTATCTGATGGAACATAAAATGATGGGTGGCGTCAACGGTATCCGGGCGATAGGTGCGGCCGGGGATGAGCACACGAATGGGCGGCTGGGCGGCTTCCATAACCCTGATTTGCACCGGAGAGGTGTGACTGCGCAAGAGAACATCTTCTTTCACATAGAAGGTATCGTAGGGGTCGCGGGAAGGATGGTCGCGGGGGATATTGAGGGCGGTGAAATTATAATATTCCAGTTCCACTTCCGGACCTTCGACCACGGAAAAGCCCAAGCGCGAGAAAACATCAATGATTTCTTCGGTAATCTGGGTTATGGGATGAAGATGCCCCTGAGGGGGTCTCTTTCCGGGGATGGTTATATCTTTTGATTTGACAATTTGTCCTTTGATTCGTGGGCCGACCTGGCGAAATTTGCGGGGGAATCTGGTCTTGGCCTCATTTATGAGCCGGGAGACTTGCTTTCTTACCTCATTGGCCAGCCGCCCTACCTCCGGCCGCTCGTCCTCCGGAAGGGAGCCTATCTGGGACATCTCCTGGGCGATAAGCCCGCGCCGGGCCAGATATTTTATGCGCAACTTATCTACCATCTCCCAGGATGAGGCCGAGGCAATTTCTTCTTTCGCCTTTTTTTGGATTTGCTGGAGGCGCTTCTTCATCCGGCCTCCCGGACCGCGGATTACGCGGATATTTTAAGTTTCTCTTTGGCCATCTCCACCAATTTATCAAAAGAGGCTTCATCGGAGACCGCCATCTCGGCGAGCATCTTGCGGTTGATATCCACCTGGGCCTGATTGAGGCCGTGGACGAACTCGCTATAGGTAATGCCGCGGGCACGGCAGGCGGCATTGATGCGGGTAATCCAGAGACGGCGAAAATCCCTTTTCTTGCGCTTGCGGTCGCGATAGGCGTAAACTTTAGCCCGGGTAACCGCCTCCTTAACCGTGCGATAAAGGCGATGGCGACCGCCGCGATAACCCTTGGCGGCCTTGAAGAGTTTCTTTTTTGCCTGACGGCGAGCGGCGCCTTTTCTGGCTCGGGCCATTTTCCCTCCTGATTAAGATTTAGAGCCCAATAATCTGACTAATTTTTTTGCGGGACGGCCGAGGACCTCGCGAGTTTTCCTCAGTTGGCGGCGGCGTTTGCCCCGTTTTTTGGCCAGAAGATGGCTTTTGCCGGCGCGGCCGCGTAGGACCTTGCCTTTGCGGGTGACCTTTATTCTCTTTTTGACACCTTTGTGCGTTTTGAGTTTAGGCATTTTTACACCTTGAACTGTAAGCGAAAAGCAAAAAATATCCCCTTCCCGGGTAGCGCAAAAAGTTTTACTGTTTAGAGGCGTTATTTAGGGGCCAGGGTCATATTCATCATTCGGCCGGTGAGGACGGGCTGTTTTTCCACCTTGGCCACATCCTCAAGTTCCTGGGCCATACGGGCGAGGATGGCCTTAGCCAGGTCCGTATGAGCCAGTGCGCGCCGGCCGCGAAAGAGCATATTGAGCACCACCTTATCCTTGCGTTCCAGAAATTCCCGGGCCTTTTTCACTTTTATCTGGAGGTCGTGCGGGTCTATTTTAGGACTCAGGCGCAGGTATTTTACTTGCACCAGATGCTGCTTCTGCCGGGATGAGTGCTGGCGTTTCTTCTGCTGATATTTGAACTTGCCATAATCCATAAGCCGACAGACCGGCGGCTTGGCCTCCGGCGCCACCTCCACCAGGTCCAATCCCGCTTCCTGCGCCCGGCCCAACGCCTCTTCCGTGGGGATTATCCCTATCTGCTCTCCATCCTCCCCTATAAGACGAACCTCCGATACGCGAATGCGCTCATTTACCCTCAACTCTTTGCCAATAGGCCTTCATCTCCTTTCTGTGTTGCAGTAAGATAAATCTGCTGACAATGTCTAAAAACTGCTCCTGTAACGGCCTCACTCTTAACTGTCTCAGGCCGATTAAGCCGGAATCCGTTCTTCAATCTCCGCAAGAAGGCGCGCCGCGACATCATCCAGGCAGTGCTGGCCCAAATCCCCTTCGGTGCGATGGCGTAGCGCCACCGTCCCTTTTTCCGCCTCCTTATCCCCAAGGATGAGCATATAGGGGATTTTCTCCAGCGTGGCCTCACGAATCTTAAGAGAGATCCTTTCACTTCTGAGGTCGGCCTCCGAGCGTAGCCCTTTTTCTTGCAAACCCTTTTTTATCTCTAAGGCGTAATCATTATGCCGGTCAGCAATGGGCAGGACCTTAACCTGAACCGGAGCAAGCCAGAGAGGGAAGGCCCCGGCGTAATGCTCTATAAGCCCGCCGATGAAGCGCTCCATGGCGCCCAGGACGGTGCGGTGCACTATCACCGTCAGGTGCTCGGCGCCGTCAGCACCCACATAAGTGGCGTTAAAGCGAGTAGGCAGATTGAGGTCCACCTGAATAGTGGGCCCCTGCCAGAGGCGGCCCATAGAATCCAGAAGTTTTATGTCAATCTTGGGGGCATAGAATACCCCGCCACCTTCATCCACCTCATACTGCGTGCGGCGCTCTTCCAGGGCCTTACGCAAGGCCTCAGTTGACCACTGCCACTCTTCCTCGGTTCCCAGATGGTCTTCGGGCATCGTGGCCAGATAAGTGCGGTAAGTGTAGCCAAAGGCCTTCATCATAAAATCCGCCAGTTCCAGGACGCCGGCCACTTCGGAGGCGAGTTGCTCCTGGGTGCAAAAGATGTGGGCATCATCCTGGGTGAAGCCGCGCACGCGCAGCATACCGTGCAAGGTGCCCGACGGCTCGTAGCGATATACCGTGCCCAATTCGCACAGGCGCAGTGGCAAATCCCGGTAACTTCGCTTCCGGGACTGATAAATCATTATATGACCGGGACAATTCATCGGTTTCAGGCGATAAGGCTGGCCATCTATGTCCATAGGCGAATACATAAGGTCGGCATATTTGTCCAGATGGCCGGAAATTTCGAAGATGCGCTCGTTGGCGATATGCGGGGTATAGACAATCTGGTAGCCGCGCTTAAGGTGCTCTTCATACCAGAATTTTTCTATCAGGTGTCGTATGAGCCCGCCCTTAGGATGCCAGTGGATAAGCCCGGGGCCCACCTCTTCGTGCACACTGAAAAGGCCGAGTTCCTTGCCCAGACGGCGGTGGTCCCGGGCCTTTGCTTGCTCCAGAAGTTTAAGATGCTTTTTAAGTTCCTCTTCAGAATAAAAGGCCGTGCCATAGACACGCTGGAGCATCTTGTTGCGCGAATCCCCCCGCCAGTAGGAGCCAGCCACGCTGAGAAGTTTAAAGGCCTTGATGCGGGAGGCATCGGGAAGATGCGGTCCCAAACAGAGGTCCAGAAAATCGCCCTGCCCATAAAAAGAAATCGGCTCCTGGTCAATCTCACCAAGGAGTTCCAGTTTATAGACCTGGCCGGCATCTTTCATCCTGCGCATGGCCTCGGCCTTGGGGAGACTGAGGCGCTGGAAGGGTTCGCCTTTGGCTATGATGCGGCGCATCTCCTTTTCAATTCTTCCTAAGTCTTCTTCGGTAATCTTTTCTTCCAGGTCAAAATCATAATAGAAGCCATCTTCAATGGCCGGGCCGATGGCGAACTTCACCCCTTCAAAGATATGACCCACGGCCTCGGCCATTATATGGGCGGCGGAATGCCGCAGTATATCCAGGCCCTCGGGACAGTCCGGCATTACCAGTTCCAACTTGCCGCTCTGGGTAAGCGGGGCGGAAAGGTCGAGCAGCCTTCCGTCCATCTTCACCGCCACCGCCTCCTGGGCTTGCTGCAAAGTGGCCGCGGCCTGGCCGGCCTCAATGCCTTCAGGGAACTCCCGCTCAGTGCCATCTGGAAATCCAATTCTTATCACGACCCTAAACCTTCAGATAGAAATCGCCCCTTCTGGGGTGCGGGGGAAAAGGCAAAATAAGTGGTGGGCGATACTGGACTTGAACCAGTGACCTCTTGCTTGTCGAGCAAGCGCTCTTCCCACTGAGCTAATCGCCCACCTGCTTCAGGAAATGCCTTTATGGAAAGCATCCTCGCAGGATATTTTATTGAATTCGGCCCTCTTGTCAAGAAAAAAATGAAAATTTGCACCGGGAGGATGAGTTGACTTAGCCCTGAAAAAGGGTTAGGATTTATAGAATGGATTATCCAAATTTTTGGAGGTGGATTTGAAACTACGCTGGGAAATTCTTCTCATCGGGCTAATCCTCGTCGCAGCATTTGGCCTGAGGATGTATAAACTGGGCAAAAATGAACTGTGGCTGGACGAGGCCTACTGCACGCTCACGGCCAAAAAAGGGCCGGTGGGAATAGTCCAGGAACTGAGGACCGATAATACGCCGCCTCTTTATTATCTTTTGCTTTATCTCTGGATGAAAGTTGCAGGAGAGGATGAGGTGGCGCTGAGGAGCCTTTCGGTGGCCTTCGGCGTGGCCGCGGTTTTCCTTATTTACTGCCTGGGCAGAAAAAACTTCAGTCCCAAAGTAGGCCTCTGGGCAGGCTTAATTTTGGCTATAAGTCCTCTCCATATCTATTACTCTCAAGAGACGCGTATGTATGCGCCGCTGGTCTTTTTCCTGATACTCTTTTTCCATTTCCTCCTGCGGCTTCTGTGGGAAAGCAGGGCCTCAAACTGGGCGGGTCTTATAATTTCCGGAATCCTCGCCCTCTACACCAGTTATGCGGCATTTTTCTTTTTGCCCGTGGCGTCAGTCTTTTTTGTCCTGAGGCCGAAGCGGAAAGAGCAGATAAAAATGCTCGTCTCGCTTCTTATCATAGGCGCTTTCTTTCTTCCCTGGGTTCCTATCCTCCTATCTCAACCTTCGGCCCAGGCTACTACCTGGCTCGGGGCCTACTGGGAAAAAGGCAAATGGCTTATGCTACCCCGCTCCTTTGAGGCCATTTTCCTGGGTGCAAATTACCCCCCTTATCTCAGGTCGCTTCCTCACGGAACGGCAAAACTATTGCGCATAGCCACCTTAATCCCGGTGGGGCTCATTTTTTGCTCAAGCGTTTTTCCCTGGAGAAAGGAACGGACGGGAAGCGAGCGAAAGGGGATATTATTTCTGCTTCTCGCGGCACTTTTTCTTCCTCTGGTTCTGGCATTTTTGCTATCTTTCTGGCGGCCTATGTTTGTGGTAGGAAGACATGATTTGATAGTGGTGCCGGTGGCGGCTTTGCTTCTGGGGATGGGTCTGGCGAAGTTGGGGCGGTTCTGGGCGCTGGGCTTGACTTGCCTGGTTATTTATTTCACCTGGGCAACGCTAAAAACGAATTACGGAAGCCGGCCAGAATTCTACGAAAAGGCCGCCGCAGTCTATATCCTGCAAAATAGCAGGGCGGAAGATGCGGTAGTGTTCACCGGCTATCGCCGCGCTCCGCTGGAATATTATCTGGGACTATTCGGCGAACTCAGGGGGGCCAGACTACGCTATTATTCCTTCCCGCCGTCGGTAGCCCGGCATCTGGGTTGGTATGATAAGGCCGGGCTTCTACAGGAGGAGGAGAAACTCAAAAGCGATGCCCGCCGCCTGGCGCACCTGGTCTTGGAGGAAATCAGCCCCGGCAGTAAGGTCTGGATAGCCCAGTCCAAACAGCGAGACATACGGGAAAGGATAAACCGCTATTTTGCCGGCGAGATGCAAAGGCTGGCTCAGGAGGAGGCGTTTGAAGAACTTCGGGACCTAAACTATCCCGACCTCGGCCTGAGATGCTTCCAGCGGCTGGAAAGAGAAAGCGGCACTCGAAACTCGTCACTCAGATGATGGGGGACGGGTGAGTCGTCGCCAGATTAGAGCCAGAACAATCCCCGCGATGGTCATAACCGAAAGCGCCGCACCTAATATCACGCTTGCGGGCAAGAAATAAAAAGTGAGCGCAAACTCTCCGCCTGCCACCTCGGCAGCAATAAGGCCCTCTTCGGAGAGGGCATTCGTCGTTTTGCCGCCTGCGAAAACTCGCCAACCACGGTAAAAATTTTGATTGAGGACGAGGAGGTCGCGCGAATCACTTCTGCCCTCTACTCTTATTTGGTTACAGGAGAAAAAGGTAATACGCGGGGTTTGCTGGGAATCTGACAAATACGCCTCGCCTCGATAATGATCCCGATCTTGAGGAATGGCGCACCATTTGAGATGCAAGGGGTCGGAGGCATTGACAGAGCCCTGATTCTGGAGGAAATTAAGATACATACCCAGGGCCAGCCGACCCGGTAATTGACCGCCGAGTTTGGGGAGGGGCCCGGCATAGTACTTGGCCCACCCCTGGTGAAAAGGGGCTTCTTCGGTTGCTTCAGGCGGCTTAAAGGTAAATACCGGTGAAAGTAAAGTCCGATGCACCAGTATCAGGTCCAGAGTGACCAGCGCCACCAGGAAATACGCCAGGAAAAGTAAAACCAACTCCCTTTTTCTTCTGCCACAGCGGATGACAAAATCTATCGGTTTCCACAGGCCCTCCCCGCAAGTCAGGGCCATAACCAGAAGCACCAGAACAATAAAGCGAAAGGGCAGATGTATAGAAGCGAAAATGGGTGTCTCCGCCAACAGGCCATAAAGATATACCGGAGAATCGATGCCGAAGGAAATGACCAGGGCCACCATACCTGCGCAAAATAGCGGCCAGTTCTTCTTGATGAAAAAGTAGCACCCTATGGCAAATAAGAAAATGGGGATGACGCCTATGTAGGCATCGTATTCCCAGGAGCCGTATCGGCCCACGAAATCAGGCCTCAAGGTCTGGCCTCTTTTAAGCAGTGCCCGGGCCAGGACCTTAAAGCCGGAGCCGGAATAATCCTGTCCCACCGGGACTGCCCTGTGGAAAAACTCTACCATAGGGATAAGTTTCACGGCCGAAAGGCCCAGGGCCAGTAAAAGGATGAGCATCATTCGGCTTAAGGGGCGAATCTTCTTTTCCCGGAAACAAAGGAAAAAACCATAAGCAAAAAGTAAAACCCCGGACCAGATAAGGGGATAAATGGCACCGGAGAAGAAAAGAAGCGTGCAGAGGGAAGCGGTAAACAATGAATAGATGGGCCGCTGGAGAGAATGCTCGTAGCAGATGACTATCCAGGGCAGAAGCAAGATGAAGGTATGGCCCAGGTGACCCACGGCGAGATTCATCGCCATCCAACCATTCAGCCCCCAGAGAACTCCGACCAGTATTGCCCCGGGCCCTTTGATTTTATACTTCAGCGCCAGACTATATGCCCCAAACATACCGAGGAAAAGAAGGGCCAGGACTATTATCTTCGAGCCCACCACCTCACCCCAGATAAGTACGGCCAGGAAAAAGGGGGAAAGAGAATCTTCAAAGGTATGCGCGAAAAGAGGATTGCCGCCGTGCAGATAAGGGTTCCAGAGGGGGAGTTGACCAAATTTCAGGATACATCTGCGGGAGATGCCCAGCCAGGTCAACCACTGCGGCCAGTCGTGGATGCCTAAATTTGCTATGGGAGAAAATAGCGGCAGAAGATAAATAAAAGCCAAGAGTCCGAAGAAAACCAGCCCAAGCCACCTGCCCTTGAAAGCGTCTTTCATATCTTTTTTCTCTCTATCTGCCATATACCAGTTGAACCAAATCCTGGGCCGTGGGATGCCGCTCAGGGTCTTTTCTGGTCATAACCAATATGCGCACCGGAAAACGAAAATCCAGATTATCCATCTCCCGCTGGACGATGATTTCATCTCGACTAACTTCCGGGAGAGGATAATCATTCTCTTGAGCCCAGTCCCGGAACCTGCGCAAATTATCTTTCGGGGTAAGGAAAAAGACTATGCGCTCAAGGTCCTCTTCTTCATATTCCAACCACCTCAGGGTAGCGTGCAGACCTATAGAAGGGATGTTAGAGTAAGCGGTGAAATAGGCTCCAGTCGCATCAAGTGCTGGAGCGGGGAATACGGCCAGGGTGGCTTCATACTTCTGGGCCAGGGGAATGAAGGCCTTGCTCAGTGTAGTAAGGTCAATTTCCCCGGACTGGTGCCAATCCGAAAGGGGGATGGAAGATTGGCTCACCCAGTAATGATTGAAATCTGCCGTGGCCTTTACCGAGAAAATGGCCATAGCCGCAAAGGTGAGCAAAATGAAGACGCGAACGGCTCGCAGACGCTGCATTCGCGCCAGGCCCTGGTCCCAGAGAGTGCCTGCGAATACGCCCGCAAGGACACTGGCCGGCACAATGGCCACCGCATAGTGTCGCGGCAAACCGGCTGCCAAGAAAAAGGAGGCCCCCAAAATTATCCAGAAGGCCACCACAATGAGTTTGATAAATTCCTGCCGCACCTTTCCAAAGGCCAGAAGCACCCCCACAGTCGCAAGGCATCCCGCGGCCGGCCCCATATAATCATAACCATATAGAATATCCGAGCCCCGAAGATGAGTAAACCAACCCAAGAAAAGTTCGGCGGCAAAGCCGGCGAAACTGAGGGGCGCAACATAACCGGAAGCGAGTTTATAGTCAAACCAGTTATGTCGCCAGTTCCAGTAAAAATTTGGACTCAATATTACAAAGGCCAAAAGCAGGGAAAGGTAGATTTCTTTGCGCCTCAGCCAGCGGCGATACGACCGAGAGACCAAAAGAAAGACGAAGGCCGTGGGCACTAAAAAGAAAATGGTTTCCTTGGTCAATAGTCCCAGGCCCAGGACCACCCCGCTTAAGAGCACAAGTTTACGGCTATCCCGCTTCAAGCCCTGCCAGAAGACGAAAAGCCATAGCGTTGCCAGAAAGAGGTTAGCCAGTTCCTGGATGATATACTTGGTAAAAAGTATATGCACTTCACAAAGGCCGAGAAAGAGAGCGGCAAAGATGGCCCCGACCCTGGAGGTGGCCTCTCGGGCAAGCCAATAAATGAGCAGGATATGGAAAGTGCCCAGGAGAAGATGGCCCAGGCGATAGCGGAAGGTTTCGCCCCGGGCTATGGGCGAAGCGGAATGAATTAGATAAATCATAACCGGGCCGTGGTCCGTGCTGTGTATGGGTAGGTTGATCCGTCCCGGAGTAATGGATATGGTGTTGGCCAAGACTACCCCCTCCGGTTCATCATCAAAAAAGGGCAGCCAACTGCCGTAAAAGCGAAGCAGGAAGGAAAACACCACCACACCGGCCAGGACGAGCAGGTATCTCTTTGATTTTCCCCCGCCGGCAGTGCCATAGTCAGCAGTTTCTATTAAGCCTTCAGTCATCCTGCGTCCCCCCCGCTGCGCAAAGAGCGAATTTCTTCCAGTTTGCCCCGCGCCGGACGGTGGTTGGGATATATTTTCAGTATGCGATTAAAGGCGTCCTCAGCCTCTTTGTAGCGACCTTGAATTAGGTAGCATTCGCCCAGTTCCATCAGGGCGTCTGTATCGTCAGGGTCCCGGGAGATTATGCGCTGGAGTTCTCTTTGGGCCCGACCAAGCATCCCCTTCTCCTTATAGGCCAGCGCTAACTTGTAGCGGACCGCGGAAGAATCCGGGTCGAGCGCCACATTTATCCTTTGGGCAGCGATACCGCTAATCCAAATCCAGCCCAATCCGCAGAATACCGCCGCGATATAAACTGCCACCCAGATAAGTTTTCTTTTGCTAAAGAGAAATGTGCGCGCGGCCACTATGGCCGCGGTAAAAACGAACGGGGTCACATAATGCACCCGCTTATTGCGGGAGGCCAGGATGATAAGAAAATAGGCGATGAAGGTGAAGGAAAATAGGCGGGCGATTTTGTCTTTTTTGGGGAGAAAGAAAAATATGCTCAAAAAAACCGGGCCGTAGAGAAACCAGTTCAGGAAACTGATGGTGTTGGCCACCGTGACCTTAGGCTCCGGCGTTAGACCCGATGGCGGCGGGCCAATGAGGCCAAAGTGATCGAACCTGACCATTACTTCGTATTTCACCGTTTCCAAAAAAACGGCCAAATTCCCCTGAGCGGCACTTGCGCAAAGGATGAATACGAAAAAAAGCACCAGGAGGGCCAGATACTCCCCGTAGGCTCGAAGGGCTGGCCTCCGACTCGCTTTATCTAAAAGCAGATGGAAAAACAAACCAACACTTATTACCAAGACCCCTGCATATCTGAAAAGAGCGGCCAGAAGTGCATAAACTACAAAAAGGCGAAATTCACCCTTGATTAGAAAACCGAAGGTAAGAAGTAAGGTAAGGACAAAAAGATGAGTGGGAAAAACTATGGTGCTGGGGTCGCTCTCGTGGAGAAAAAAATAACCGAAAATAGTGATGACCAGGATGAGAACGGCCGGCTGTGACCCCAGGGCCACCTTTTTGCTTTGTCCGCCTGGCTCCTGACCAAGAGCATCTTCTTTTTGAAAAAGAACTATACTCAAGGCCACGAGGCTCGCCACATAGATGAAGGCCACAGAAGTTATACTCACTGCGCCGAAGGCATCCCCGAGAAATAGAAGCGCAAAGAGGTTGAAATAAGAGTGAAGAGGAGGGTTCACTACCGGAAAGCCGAATCTATCGGCATATTCCAGGTGCCAGTGAGGCAGCAGATGAGCCTTCAGGCTTTGGGCCAGACCGAAGCGTTCATCGAGGTCCCAGCGACTGAGCGGGTCTCCGGAAATGGTCTTTCCCCCACTAAGGGCCGTGTCCAGCGCGGCAGAGGAAAGCATCTCCTGCGAGAAGACACCCAGACAAAGCAAAGTGGCAAAGCCAAAGGCAATATAAGGTACCGCTGACTTAAAAGACCAACGGAAGCGAATGTTCCCTTTGGCTTTTCTTGCCGCCAGAATGAGACCGAGAGCCACCACAGCAGCATCGAGCCCGAGAAAAGAAGACCGAGCAAGCGGCGAGGACGAGACTATCTTGAAGATAGTAGTGGCGGCAATAAGAAGCGCGACATTTAGAGGAAATGCCCAGGCCACGATGCGGGAAAAATGAACATCTTTCCCCGCGGGCCATAGCGCCAGAACCCAGATAAATCCCGGGAGAATAAAGGCCAGGATAAGCGTAGCAACAACGGCAGATATTTTTAGCGACAAAGAAAAAATGGCACTATCAGGTGCATCCGGGCCGAATACCACCGAGGCCTTGGCCCCCGGCGTGGCCATCCGGGAAAGGCCCATTATCGAAAGCCCGTAGACACCGAATAAGCCCAAAGAGCAAAGGGCCACTATGACCAGAGCCTTCTTTCTGGAGATACTTTTCAAGACCAATCCTCACACCACGCACCCGCCTGGCTGCCCCGCTTATCTAATATATTATTATAAGACCTCACCGACTGCTGTCAAGGTCTCGTGGCCGGAAGGCGCGGAAGAAAGTTTGTGCCTGGGCGGGACTAAACAGTCTGGATTTGCGAAAAGAATAAGAAGTTCCTCAGGATTTTTGCGGTGAGAAATCAAAGACTATGAGGAAAAAACTTCCCCATAGCCTTTTCTTGATGGAGATGTAGTTTGCTCCTGTCTGCTGTAGCATCTGGCGGAGGCTTTTGGGAACATAAGAAATCCCCAGAGAGAAGGCCGGACTGAATACGGCACCAAAAGACTTATCCTTCGGGAGCCCCAGAAAAACGAAGTTGCCAATGCGCAAGGCGGAATAAAGCCGGGCCACGAGGCTGCGAGGATTCTGCTCAAGGAATATGCCCACCGCGTCCTTCTTCATCACCCGTTTTATCTCGGCCAAACCTTCAAGGGGCTTGTTCCAATAGCACAGGGTGACTTTGCCCATTACGCAATCAAAAACATCCTCACGAAAAGGAAGTTTCTCCACATCGCCGACCAGGAAATAGCCCCGCTGGCTGGCTCCTGATTTCTCAGAGGCCAGTCGAATTAAGAGCTCATTTTTGTCCAAGCCACAAACTAAACTGCCCGGCAAAAGTTCCCTAATTCTAATTGCTGCCGTGCCCGTCCCTGTGCCCACATCAAGAATCCTTTTTGCTCTTCTGCCTGTGAGATGTCGCCTGACAGTACGCACAAAAGCGCGCATCACAAACCAATGATAACGCCTGTAGCGCTTATCCATTTTATTCAAGCGTTCATAGATGTCCATTTCGACCTTCAGCCTTCGAGCCAGACTACCGGGCTTTCCTGTTTTATCTGAAATAAGAAAGAAAAAGCCTGAGTTGGCCGGGCAGGGAACTCAAGCGACCATACCTCATTCTATCCAGGATATATCGCGGACGCAAATAGAATTCCTTCAGCCCCCGGCGCACCATTTTTTTCAAGAAATCAAGCGAGTGTTCTTTTACGAAAACTTCCGGGAAAAGTTGTGCCGGGTCGGCTTCTCCGATGCCCGGCTCGCCCATCATCTCGGCAAATTTGGTGCCTGGATAGGGAATGGCAAAGTGAAAAGCGGCGTAGGTGGGGCCCAGCCGTTTGGCAATCTCAATGGTGGCCTCCATATCCTCCCGGGTCTCCGAAGGAAACCCGAACATAAAGAAGAGCAACACCTCAATGCCGCTTTTCTTTATGAGGCGCACGCCTTCTTCCAGGGCCTGGAGTGTCGCGCCCTTATTAATGAGTTTCATTATCCTCTGGCTGCCGGTCTCTATGCCGGAGTGAATGAGCCTGCAGCCGGCCTTACGCATCGCCTCCAGTATCTCGCCGTCAACTTTGTCCGCCCGGGTCTGGCAGCACCAGCGGAAATCGTAGTCCTTTTTCGCCAGGTAGCGCGAGACCTCCATCACGAAATCCCTGTCCAGCGTAAATTCCAGGTCGAAGAAATAGCCGGTCTTAACCCCATAGCGGGTGATGGCGGTATCCACTTCTTTTAGAAAATGGGATGTGGGCTTTTTGCGGATCCTGGTGCCATACATCACCTTGGCACAGAATATACAACCAAAGGG
This sequence comes from Planctomycetes bacterium DG_23, assembly GCA_001302825.1. Classification (GTDB taxonomy): domain Bacteria; phylum Planctomycetota; class DG-23; order DG-23; family DG-23; genus DG-23. Next base: position 15,168 of record LIZR01000007.1, read on the forward strand.
ACAGCCGCGGGTAGCCTCAAAAAGGACGAAGGGCCTACCCAATATCTCATAGAAATATCTCTTGAGGGGGAAAAGCCCGTAGGCCGGGATGGGGAGGCTGGACAAGTCCAGGGGCTCTGCGAGAGGGGTGTTGATTATTTCGCCGTCGCCGTGCGACCTGAAGGTAACTCCGGCGATTTCGGCGAGCCGCTGCTTGCGGCTTATCTCCAGGACCGCCTTTTCCGGCTCACCGCGGATAACCCCGGTGGCCGAGGTGAATTCCAACACTTCTTTCGGAAAGACCGTGCCGTGATAACCCATAACATAGACTTCCGAAGCAACTTCTCTTATGGCGCGGGTCACATCAAGGAAAGGCCGAATGTCCGTGTTGGGGCACTGCCAGCGGTCAAGGCCGGAGGAGGTTATGAAGACCTTATCTGCGCCGGATATGCGCCGGGCCACCTCCTCCGGGCGTAGGCGCTCGGCCTGGGCATCGACCACCTTCACCTCAATGCCCTCTTGAAGAAGTAGCGCGGCCGCATTAGCCAGCGAGAGGGGAAACCAGATACGATTGTAGGTGGCCTCAAGATAGGTTATGGGATAATACCAGCAAGGCCTGACCAGTGCTACTTTCAATCAATGCTTCTCCAAGTCTAACTTATTTCACACCTAACCAAAGTCGCAGACGCAACTTCGCCAAAGCATATGAGTCCTGGAAGATATCCTTCACGATGCGTACGGTGGTCTCCAGGTCTTCTATCCATTCCACAGGTATCTCCCCAATCTTAAATCCCCGGCGCTCGGCCATCACCAATAGTTCGGTGTCAAAGAACCACCTGGGGTCGTGAAGTAAAGGGCGCAGTGTGTGCAGGGCCCGGGCGGTAAGGAACTTGAAGCCGCACTGGGCATCGGAGAAGTGAATGCCGAAGATCAGGTGCACTAAAAGATTATATCCCCGGGATAAAATCTCCCTTTTGAGAGAGCGGGTGATGCGAGAACCCGGAATGAGCCGAGAGCCGATGACTACATCTGCTCCCTGGGTCACCAATTCCAGGGCCTCCGGCAAGTGCTTCAAGTTCGTGGATAAATCCACATCCATATAGCCCACCACATCCGCTTTGCTCTGGCCCCAGGCAAATTTGAGCGCCCGGCCTCGGCCCTTCTGCTCCAGGCGGGTATAAGAAATCCTGGGGAATTTCTCCATTAAGGCCTGGGCTTCCGCCGGCGTGGAATCCGTGGAGGCGTTATCGGCTATCACTATGCGCCAGTCGCAATCCGCCTCTTTTCCCAGAAAATGGTGAAGCCGGCGAATGTTCACCGGCAGGTCTTTTTCTTCATTATATACCGGAACTATTATGTCCAGAGTAAAATGGCGCCCGCCCAAACTTTTGCTTTCGCCGCTCATCCGGCCACCTCTTTCACCGCCTGCACGATGTAGTCCAGGTTCTCACGAGAGAGATTTACATTATTGGGAATCTCTACAGACTTCGCTGGCAGGCTCTCTGCCACCGGACAGGATTTGGCTTCCCCTGCGAAGATATCGAGCCGGTTACAGGCGCACATATCATCCCGCTGCGTATCCACGCCCCTCTTAAGAAGTCTCTGCCGAAACTCTCCTGAGTTCTCTACCAGCACTCTGAAATACAGGTATATGTGCTCACCCCTGGCCGAAGGTACAACAACTCCCGGCGTACCCTCCAGGGCCTGGCAAAGATAAGCACCATTCTGGGCCAGCGATGCATTCACTCCATCCACGCGCTTCAGTTGTTCCAGGCCAGCGCGGGCTTGAAAATTAGGCATCTTCTGCCGCCAGTGGGGCGGAAACTCCTCCGGCAAAATGACCTCTTCCTCTACACTTCGGTCCGCCCAGTCCGAACGCAGGAGGGATAAAAGACGAAGCAGGGGATAGGTGGTAAAGGGAAATATCTTCGGACGGGTGAGAAGGTAAGCCAGAAGTCCTTTGACCACCGATTTCATCGCGAAAAATTTTGAGGGCAAACGAAATTCACTCTCCAGACCCCTCACCTTGTCGGCCAACTCCCTGTCGTCGGTGGTGAGCATTCCTCCCCCGAAAGAAGGCATATTCTTCCCTATGCTGAAACTGAATAGGCCCATCTTTCCCCAGGCGCCCACCTTCTTTTCCTGAACTGACGCCCCCAGAGAATGGGCGCAATCTTCTATCACAAAAAGACCGCCTCTTTGGGCGATATGGGCAATTTTTTCCATATCCGCCGGCTGGCCGAAGATGTGGGTGACGATGATGGCCCGGGTGCGCGGGGTTATCTCGGCCTCGATGAGTTTGGGATCTATGTTGAATGTATCGCTTTCTACATCCACAAATACCGGTTTTGCCCCGGCCAGTTTCACCATAATAGGCATAGCGTGGAAGGTATATGCCGGCAAGATTATCTCATCGCCATCTTCCAGAGCCAGCGCCTTAAGTCCCAGCCAAAGCCCCAGCCGCGCCGAAGCCACGGCCACGGCATTTTTCACTCCTATGTAAGAGGCAAAGGTCTCCTCCAGCCGGCGAACTTCCTCACCCTCCAGGAGACTCCCCTTTATGAGGCTTTGAAAGAAAGCGGCAAATGCCCCGGGGCTTAAGTTTATCATATGTCTTGAGTAAGCCCGCATAGATTTCATCCCCAGGCAATATGTCTCAAACGCCGAAAGAGCGAGGCAATAACCCGGGTAGAGGTTATCTGCCGGAAGTTGCGCCAGAGCACCCCGAAGCGCAGATAGAATTCCAAGAAGGCCCTGCGCCTCCAACTGGCCAGGGCCTGCGCCGACAGCCCTTCCAATTCCACCAGCACATGGTCCACATCGTATTTGCGCAGGTCATCTACCTTTATATAACCCTTCTTTTTGTAAAGGTCGAAGATTTCCGTGCCCGGAAAAGGCACACACAGATTGAACTGCGCCGAATCCAGATCCGTTTCCTTGGCAAAGTTTATGGTTTCTCTCACCGTGCGCGGCGTCTCCCCGGGAAGGCCAAAGATGAAAAAGCCTACCGTGTATATCCCCAATTCTTTCGCACATTTTACCACCCGGCGCACCTTTTCCCGGTTTACTTCTTTATGGATATTATGAAGTATCCTTTCATTGACCGACTCTATTCCAAAGGCCAAAGAATAGCAACCGGCTTTATGCATCCAGACCAGCACCTCCTCATCCAGGGTTCCTATATGCACCCCATCCGGGCATTTCCACCATATTTTAAGCCCCCGTTCAATGATCCCTTTACAGATGGCTATCACGCGCTTGCGGTCCAGCGTCAGGTTATCGTCCTCAAAATGTATCTCTCGCACCCCCCATTCTTTCACCAGATATTCAATCTCATCTAAGACATTCTCTGGAGACCTTGCCCGCCACTTCCCTCCGGTAAGCACGCTATTAGCGCAGAAGGCGCAGCGAAACGGACAGCCCCGCGAGGTGAGCATAGTCACAAAAGGGGCCTGGCGAAAATAGGCGCCGTGTGGGGCCTGACCATATCTTTCCAGATGCAAGAGATGATATGCGGGAAAAGGCAGGCTATCCAGATTTCCAATGAGCTCTTGCTTGCGCAAATGAATCTGGCCATCTCGCTCAAAACAAAGGCCGGGAATTTCCTCCAGACTCTTTTTTCCTTCCAGGGCCTCAAGCAGCGCCGGGAGACTGCTCTCCCCTTCTCCGACAATCACGAAATCCACATCCTTCTCGCGTGCCGTTTCTTCAGGAAGGCAGGTGGGATGGACCCCGCCCAGGACCACAGTAATTTTGGGGTCTTTGGCCTTAATCAGGCGGGCGAGGGCCAGAGCGTCGTAGAAGTTATGGGTCATAGTGCTTATGCCGGCCACCTGGAACTCGCGGCGAAGCACCTCCCGGCGAAGCCGCTGCCAGTTGCCCGAGAGGTCCGCATCCAGTATCTCTACTGCTTTTGCGTCTTTCTCCAGGCAGGCGGCGATATAACCCAGGCCCAAAGGTGCGCTATAAAAATGCGAGCCGAATGTCGGCGCATTGATAAGAAGGGTTCGCACTGCAAGCCTCTTTCAAAATTAGAGCGGTCTGCCCATAACTATTACAAAAAGACCTTTCAAATCCGGCTTAGAAGCGGTCTCGGTTTTGTCCATAAGCAAAATCTTCACCTCGAAATCAAAGGTTTCATCGCTGCCCCGGAACTTACGTCGGGAGTGAAATTCCCGTGCCACGGGCCCGCTTACCTCGTAGCCGTTGTCCGCAGCCCATTTTCTGAAATCCTTCACTCTTAAAGAGGGGTCGAGAAAAACGATAATCCTCTTCTCGCAGCCCGGTGGGTAAGGATGCCAGAGCAGTTCCGGCTTTACTGTAATTATGGGAATGCCGGAATAGGCGCCGAAAAATGCGCCCACTTCCTCCACAGAGCCGGAAAAGACCGCGAGCGTCGCACCCTCCTGGCGCGCTATTTCTATCAATCCCTGACTTATGGTGGTGCAGTCGGCCCAGCCTTCTCCTCCCAACCACCCTAAGTGCGTGGCCGAAGAGAGCAACGAGTACTCCTTGAACTTATGGGTAGCATAGCAGGAAAAGAGCAGCATCACCGCGCAGGCCCCCATCACCACTGCCTTGGCTGCCCTTCGCCACTGCCACATTTGCGCAAGCGGCAGGGAGGCAAGAGACGCCGCGGGCAAGATACTCACTGCGAAATGCCGCGGCATCCCTTGAAAAATAAATAGCGATATACCCACCACGGCCCAAAAACAAAAATGCAGGAATCTGGCCAGTTCACTTTTCTCATCGTCAGCCTTAAACACATATCGCAGAGTATAAAAAGCCCCCATTAAAAACACCAGCCCTATCACCGGACCCATATATTCCCAGCCCAGGTCGCTTTCAATATTCCCCGGAATCTTAGGAAAATAGTAACCCAGGAAAAGGTCAAATGTGTGCGCAGAGAAATTGAAGAGGCGTAAATACCCCAGTGCGTTACGTTTGAAAGCCACAAATTGGTGCGTAATAGTCCAGTAGAGAAAAGGGCTGGAGATAAAGAAAAATAGAGCAAGGGAAAGATATAAGGCCGGCTTGGAAAACCAGCGCCTGCCCCGGCTCGTCAGGAGCAAATAAAGAAAAAGTCCCGGGACGATAAAGAGGATGGTCTCCTTTGCCAGAAACCCCAAGGCCCCGGCTACGGCAGCAGCAAACATCCATCCGGCCTTTTCAGTCTTTACGGCCTTAAAGAAAAAATAAAGGACGAGCGCAGCGAAAAAAAGATAAGTAATATCCTCCAGCATATTCTTGGAAAGAAAAATGTAAATCTCGTTCAAGGCGATAAGTACGGCAGCAAAAATCCCGGAAAGTGGACCAAATCCTTCTTTGGTGAGTGCGTAAACGGGAAAAATCATCGCCGCCCCCAAAATCACATGTATAAAACGCCAGCCAAAAGGCGTGTCGCCGAAAAGAACCGAACTCACCCGGGTAAGATAAGGTTCGAATGGACCGTGATATGTGCCGTAAACGGGGAGGAAAATTCTGCCGGGTTTTAGGGATATGTCTCTTGCCAAAAGCACTACATCCACACTATCATCTATGAAGGGCACCCCACTGCCATAAATTCTGAGGCCCAAAGCCACCAGAAAAATAATCATCACTATTGCCAGCCGGACTTTTCTATTCATCTCAACTTCCGCTCGCATACCCCCAGAGTAAATATTAATTCAGAGAAACCAAAAGGTTCATAAGTTCTTCGCCCGCTTTCTCCTTCACCTGTTCTTCTTTCTCAAAAACAAGGATGCGCACGGGCCAGGAGAAGCTTTCTTCGCGCCCCTGGAATCTCCTGGAGGCTATCATAGTCTCTTGTTTATTCAAAGTCATTTTTAGATTATGTCTTTCTGCCCATTTCTTATATCGCCTCCCCTTAACCCCCGGCACCAAAATTATCACTACCTTCTTCAAATCCTCTGGATAGACCTTCCTCCAGCGATGCTGCCTCTTGGAACTAACCACCTTCCAGCCGGAATAGGCCTCCATAAATGGGCCGGCGGCGCCCAGGTTCTTCCCGGGCAAAACCACTAAGGTCGGCTGGTATTTCCCGATCACCTCAATCAAGCCCTTACTCAAGGTGGTCATATCTATGGAGACCCACCCTTTGTCATCCGGGACACAGATGGTGCTGTGGGGGACCCAGTATTCCCCAAATTTATAAGTAGCAAAGGATGCTATGATGCACATCAGTACCAGGGCCCCGATGACCAGGTATTGCGCCCCCTTTTCCCTTTCCCAGCGCCAGAGACTACCTAAAGCCGTAGAGGCCAAGACACTCGCCGCGATGAGGGCCGGGAGAAAATGTCTTGCTTCCCCCCTAACAAAAAGAAGAGAAACTCCTGCTACAGACCAGAACACCAGATAAACCATCCTTATAAAATTATCCCTCAATTTCACCGTAGAATAAAACACCCCCATTAAAAGGACCATCCCCGAGAAGTGGTCCATATATTCATAGCCGAACTCTGTTTTGTAGGCCTTACCGCCAATAAAGAAAAAACTGCCCAGGAAGAGATTAAAGGCCTTGCCTGAAAAGCGGAATAACTCCACAAGCGCGGCTCTGTGGGGGTGGTGAGGCCAGTTGCGAGTATAGCCCCACAATAAGTAGGGACTGAAAATGGCCAGGGAGATGAGAAGAGCCAGGTAAATCTCCTTGCGCTTCAGCCACTTCCAGTAACCTTTGGAAAAAAAGACGAAAAAGGCCAGCCCCGGTATGACAAACAGGATGCTTAAATGGGTTATCATCGCCAGCCCAAACACAATGCCGGAAGCGAGCATCCATCCCCGGCTATCTAATCTTAAGGCCTTCCAGAAACAAAAGAGCAGCAAGGTGCCCAGGAACAACAGCAAGCCATGCTCAATATTATATTTAGAGTAAAATATATGGACAGGATTAAAGGCCAAAACCGCCATAGCCAGCAGGGCTTCAGTCTGGCTCAGGCCGTCCTTGACCAGCAAATAGAGGAGGGGCAAAGTGAGTGTGCTAAAAAAAACGGTGGCGAATTGCCAACCAAAAGGGCTCTGGCCGAAGATTAATGAACTTAGCCGTGAGGCATACACCAAGAGGGGGCCGTGGTAGCCACCATAAAGGGGTAAACAGACGTGGCGGGGATTAAACGAAATATCCCGGGCTATGGGGACGATATCTGCGGCATTGTGGATAAAAGGAAGCCAACTCCCCCAGAGCCTTAGTCCTGCGCCCAAGACCAGGATAGTCAGCACCAGGATTTCACTTCTTCCTAATTTTATTTTGGGCCAAGGTGCCTTCATCGTCCTATCCTGACAGCCAGTTCTTTTTTAGCCCCAAAATTCTACGAAAATCGGGCCTCAAAGCCAAAGGCCCCTGCCGCCACGGCAGCCAGCATCCATCCCCTTTTTCGGCCTTTATAGCCCTAAGATAAAGAAATAGAAAGTAAGCGCGGCGGCAAAAATACCAGCAGCTTCCCCAAGCCCTGTAGGTAAGACATTATTCCAAAGGGACAAGGAGGTTCATAAGTTCTTCGCCTCCTTCTTCTCCCACTTGTTCCTTTGTCTGGAAAACCAGAATACGAACGGGCAAGGAGAAGTTCTCCACGTGCCCCCGGAATCTCCTGGAGGCCGAAACTTCCTCCTCCTTGCGCAGGGTCATTCTCAGATTTTGCCTTTCGGCCCACTGCTTGAACCTTTTCTCCCCCACCCCCGGCGCCAGAATAACCACTGTCCTCTCTAAATCCTCAGGGAAAATCTTCCTCCAGCGGTGCTGCCTTTTGGAACTAACCACCTTCCAGCCGGAATAGGCCTCCATAAATGAGCCGGTGGCGCGCAGGTCCTTCCCGGGCAAAACCACTAAGGTCGGTTGGTATTTCCCGGTCACCTCAATCAAGCCCTTAGCCAAAGTAGTCATATCTATGGGATGGCCTTCGTCCGAAATAGCCACCGGAACTTCAGCGCTGGTAATCCAGTATTCCTCGAATTGATGACTGGCCCAGGCACTTGAGGCAAAAAGGGCGGCAAAAAGCACCAGAACTCCAAGGCGTGCCCACTTTTCCTTTTTCCAGCGCCAGAGGTCCGCCAAAGCGACCGAAGCCAAGGCCGCCGCCGCCAGCACCAGGGGCACAAAATGCCTCGCTTGCCCCACCACCAGAAGCAGCGAAGCCGCCACCGCCGGCCAGAATACGAAATGCATCATCCTCACCAAATCGTTCCTTACTCTCCTCAGCGAATAGAGCATCCCTATTACCAACACCAGCCCGGAAAGCCGCCCCATATATTCGTAGCCGAAATCGCTTTCAAGAGAGATATCTCCCATAGGAAAAAATCCGCCCAAAAAGAGGTCCAGGGTGATACCGTAAAAGCCAAAAATCTCAAAGTATTTGGCCGCGTTATTGTAATCGAACCAATTATGCCGCCAGTTCCAATAAAGATAAGGCGAAAAAATAGCCAGAGCAATGGCCAGAGCCAGATAAGTTTGCGGCCTTCGTAACCACTTCCGGCCCCTGGAAGAAAAAAGCAAAAAAAGAAAAAGTCCCGGAAGAGGAAATATGGTTCCTAATTGGGAAATCATTCCCAGACCCAGAGATACGCCGGCAAGAATCATCCACATTCCGCTTTCTCTCTGGAAGGCCCTCCAGAAACAAAATAGCATAAGCGCGGTGGTGAAAAATATCGCCGGCGTCTCCACATTGTAATCGGAGTAGAATATGTGCACCTCATTAAAGGCCACCAGGGCCATAGCCATCGTCGCCTCCAACTTCCCCAGCCCCTCGCGCACTAAAAAAAACAAAATGACAAAACTCAAAACCGCAAGAATTATGCCCCCGAGACGCCAGCCCATAGGGCTCTGGCCGAAAACCAGCGCACTCAGGTAAGCCTGGTAAGTTGAAAAGGGGCCGTGGTCGCTGCCGTGGGCGGGAAGGTTAAACCTCGAAGGCTCAAGACTCACATCCCGGGCAATGGGAATTATGTCCGTCCCATCCTCCCTGAAGGGAAGCCAACTGCCCCAGAGCCTCAGTCCCACGCCCAAAATGAGGACAATTACCACCAGGGTCTCAAGTTTACTTAATTTCATCTTCAGCCAGGAAGACTCCATCCCCCCCATCCTGAAAATCTCTCCTTTTTAGCCCCATAATCTTACGAGAAATGCTCCTGATTGTCAAGACCAATTGCTTGCGCCCATAAGGCTTGACAAGGAAGGGACTTTGTGAAATATTATATTTTTATGGGCGCCGGGGTTTGCTTACTCCTGGCAAAAGGAAAGAAGCCCAAATTTGCTAACTGCCAAAATGGCAGTTGCTTTGTTAGGATCGGTTTTAGTCTTTTTCCCTAAGTACTTTGAATATAAAGGCTTAAACAAGCACTTACTAATCCGAGTTCTGGCACATAGTTTGCACTTAATCTCACGAGAGTAATTCCTGTTTTACTTGACGAGCGAAAATACTTTGTTCGTCTCGCGGAAAGGAGCAAAAGATGGCTGAAAAGGTTTCGAATAAGATTATCGGCATCGACCTGGGCACTACGAACTCCGTGGTCGCGGTGATGGAAGGCAGTAAGGCCACGGTAATAACCAATGCCGAAGGCTCGCGCATTACGCCCTCGGTGGTGGCCTTCACTGACCGCGGAGAGCGCCTGGTGGGACAACTGGCCAAACGCCAGGCCATCACCAATCCCACAAACACCGTCTATTCCATCAAACGCTTTATGGGGCGCAGACATAATGAGGTGGAAGAAGAGGAGAAGATGGTGCCCTTTGAGATTGTGGGCGGGGCTAATGAACTGGTCAAGATAAAGGTGAGGGACAAGGACTACACTCCGCCGGAGCTTTCCGCTATGGTGCTGCAGAATCTCAAAGAGACGGCGGAAAATTATCTGGGCGAGAAGATAAAACGCGCGGTCATCACCGTTCCTGCCTATTTCAACGACTCTCAGCGCCAGGCCACCAAAGAGGCCGGAATAATCGCTGGATTTGATGTCGAGCGTATCATCAACGAGCCCACCGCCGCATCTTTGGCCTACGGGCTGGAGAAAAAGAAAAATGAGAGGATCGCCGTGTTTGACCTGGGCGGCGGCACCTTTGATATATCCATTCTGGATGTGGGCGAGGGCGTCTTCGAAGTTATGGCTACAAACGGCGATACCCACTTAGGCGGCGATAATTTCGACCAGGTGCTCATCGACTGGATTGTCGCCGAATTCAAAAAGGACCAGGCCATAGATTTGTCCGGCGACCCTATGGCTATGCAGCGCCTCAAAGAGGCCGCAGAAAAGGCCAAGTGCGAACTTTCCACCCGTCCGGAGACGGATATTAATCTTCCCTTCATCACCGCAGACCAGACCGGGCCCAAGCACCTGCAAATGAAACTCACCCGCAGCCAATTTGAGCAAATGGTGGAGCATCTGGTGGAACGCACCCGCGGCCCGGTTATGCAGGCTATGGATGATGCCAAAATAAGCCCGGAACAGATTGATGAGGTCATCCTGGTGGGCGGCGCTACCCGAATGCCCTGCATCCAGGCCACGGTGAAGGAGATTTTCAAGAAAGACCCGCACAAGGGCGTAAATCCCGATGAGGTAGTGGCCGTGGGCGCGGCCATTCAGGCAGGGGTGCTTGCCGGCGAGGTCCGTGATGTGCTTCTTCTGGATGTTACCCCACTTTCTCTGGGCATTGAAACGCTCGGCGGGGTGATGACCCGTCTCATCGAAAGAAATACCACTATCCCTACCAAAAAGACGGAAACATTCACCACCGCCAGCGACAATCAGCCCGCGGTGGATATTCATGTGCTTCAGGGCGAGCGGCCTATGGCCCCCAGCAACCGCACCCTGGGACGCTTCCAACTCATCGGTATCCCTGCTGCCCCTCGGGGCATCCCCCAGATTGAGGTCTCCTTTGATATAGATGCCAATGGCATACTCAATGTATCCGCCAAGGACCTGGGCACGGGCAAGGAACAGTCCATCGTCATCAAGGCCTCTTCCGGCCTTTCCGAGGAAGAGGTGGAGCGCATGCGCAAGGAGGCCGAAGAGCACGCCCAGGAGGATACTAAAAGGAAGGAACTGGTGGAGGCCAAGAATATGGCCGACCAGATTATCTACACCACCCGAAAGACCCTGAAAGAACACGAATCCAAAGTAAGCGATGCGGAGAAGAAAGATATTGAGCAAGCGCTTAAGAAACTGGAGGAACTTAAGGAAAAAAGCGAGGATGCCGCAGCCATAAAGAAGGCCATAGAAGACCTTACCCAGGCCTCGCACAAACTGGCCCAGGCGATGTATGAGGAGGCGGCTAAAGCCAGAGGCGCCCAGGCCGGCCCGAGACCTGAAGGCGAGGCCGAACCCAAACGCGAAGCACCTAAGGAGGGCGAGGTCATCGACGCCGAATTTGAAGTGAAGGACGAAGGGGAAAAAGAAGAAAAATGATGCGATTGGATAGATTTACCATTAAGGCGCAGGAGGCGCTGGCGCGGGCCCAGGAACTGGCGCAGAAAAGTCAGCACCAGGAGGTGACGCCGCTACATCTTCTGGCCTCGCTCCTTGCGGAAGGAGAGGGGCTGGTGGGCCCACTGCTTGACAAACTGGGCGCCGACAGGACTCAAGTTGAAGCGAAATGCCTGGACGCCCTGGGGAAACTTCCCCAGGTATCCGTGGCCGGGCAAGCAGGCGCGGCCGAGACTTATATATCTCGCGCGCTCAAGGGCCTCCTGGATAAGGCCTCGGATGAAGCGGCCAAATTAAAAGACGACTACATCTCCACCGAACACCTCTTGCTTTCCCTGGTAGAAAGCGAGGATGAGGCGAGCAGGATACTCGCTTCCTCCGGGGTTAGTCGGGATATGCTTCTGGCTGCGCTGAAGTCCCTGCGCGGTCAGACGCGGGTCACCGACCAATTTCCCGAGGATAAATACCGCGCCCTGGACCGCTACTGTGTGGACTTAGTGCGTATGGCCCGGGCCGGGAAACTCGACCCGGTAATTGGCCGCGATGATGAGATACGCCGGGTGATTCAGGTGCTATCGCGGCGCACCAAGAATAATCCTGTGCTCATCGGCGACCCGGGTGTGGGAAAAACGGCCATCGTGGAGGGTCTGGCCCAGCGCATAGTTGCCGGGGATGTGCCGGATAGCCTGAAAGACCGCCGGGTAGTGGCTCTGGATATGGGTGCGCTTATTGCCGGGACAAAATATAGAGGCGAATTTGAAGACCGCCTGAAGGCGGTAATTAAGGAGATTGTGGCTTCGGACGGCGGGATAATCCTCTTTATTGATGAACTGCATACCGTGGTGGGGGCAGGGGCCGCGGAAGGGGCGGTGGATGCCTCCAATTTACTTAAGCCCGCTCTGGCCCGGGGGGAACTGCGCTGCGTGGGGGCCACTACCCTGAATGAATATCGCGAGCATATTGAAAAAGATGCGGCCCTGGAGCGGCGCTTTCAGCCCATCTATACCGATGAGCCCACGGTGGAGGAAACCATAGCCATCCTGCGCGGGCTCAAAGAACGCTATGAGGTGCATCACGGTGTGCGCATCCGCGACTCCGCCCTGGTTGCCGCGGCAGAGCTCTCCCAGCGCTACATCACCGACCGCTTCCTACCCGATAAGGCCATAGATTTGGTCGATGAGGCCGCCAGCCGTCTGCGCATAGAGATAGATAGTATGCCCCAGGAACTGGAGAAAGTCCAGCGGCGCATCGTGGCCCTGGAGGTGGAGCGGGAAGCGCTCAAGAAAGAAAAGGACGAGGCCTCAATGGCGCGCCGGGGGCGGGTGGAAAAAGAAATTGCGGCGTTGAAAGAAAAAAGCGCCGCCCTTCGCGCCCAGTGGGAAAATGAAAAGAAGGTCATAAAAAAAATTCAGCAACTCACCAGCCGCATAGAAGAGGCCAGGATTGAGGCCGATAAGGCCCAGCGCCAAGGCAATCTGGAGAAAGTGGCCCAACTGCGCTATGGGGTGATAGGAGAGGCTACGCGGGCCCTGGAAGAAGAGAACAAGCACTTAGGAGAAATTCAAAAAGATATGGCTTTGCTCAAGGAAGAGGTGGAGCCGGAAGACATCGCCGAGGTGGTGGCGATGTGGACCGGGATTCCGGTAGCCAGACTCCTTGAAGGCGAGCGGGAGAAACTCCTGAAAATGGAAGAGCGTCTGCGGGAGCGGATTGTAGGGCAGGATGAGGCCGTTTCCGCAGTCTCCGACGCCATCCGCCGGGCCAGAGCCGGCCTGCAGGACCCGCGCAGACCTCTGGGCTCCTTTCTTTTCCTGGGGCCCACCGGCGTGGGCAAGACGGAACTATGTCGGGCCCTGGCTCAGTTCCTCTTTGATGATGAAGATGCTATGACGCGTCTGGATATGTCGGAATTTATGGAGCGGCATTCGGTGGCCCGGCTCATCGGCGCGCCTCCGGGATATGTGGGCTATGAGGAAGGAGGCCGGCTCACCGAGGCTATCCGGCGGCGGCCTTATTCGGTAATCCTTCTGGACGAGATAGAAAAGGCACACCCGGAAGTCTTTAACATACTTCTACAGGTGCTTGATGATGGGCGGCTCACCGATGGCCACGGCCGCACGGTAGACTTCAAGAACACGGTGGTGGCAATGACCTCAAATATAGCCTCGCCGGTAATTCAGGAGATGGCCGGCAAGGCCACTGATGAGGATGTGGCGAAGCAAGTGAGACTGGCTTTGAGGCAAGAGTTCCGTCCGGAATTCCTCAACCGCATAGATGAGGTCATAATATTTCACGGTCTTAATAAAGAGCATTTGAAGCGCATCGTGGAGATCCAACTGCGAGATGTAGAGCGCCGTCTGGCGGAGCACCATATTTCCCTGAAGATTACGGATGCGGCCAAGGAGCATCTGGCGGAAGAAGGTTACGACCCGGTATTCGGGGCCAGACCCTTAAAACGCACCATCGATAGCCGCATCCTCAACCCGCTTTCACTGGATGTGCTTTCGGGCAAATTCGGTGAGGGGGATGTGGTAAGCGTGGATGTGAAGGATGGGGAATATACCTTTGCAGAGACCTCGGAGGAAATAGAAAGCCCCCGCTTTACCCAGGCCAAAGCAACGAAAAAGGCCAAAAAACAAAAAAGGCCGCAAGCCTGATGGAAAGACCTGCGGCCTTTGAAGTCAAACCTTTAGCCCAAAAGCGAAATCAGATAGCCTCCTTTATTACCCTCTCCTCTTCCTCCTCCTGCAGGATAATGTGCGGGGTGACCAGGATAAGGATGTTGTCCAAAGTGTAGGCCTCGGCCCTTCTGCCGAAGAGCCAGCCGATGTAGGGAAGTTTGTAAAGGATGGGAACGCCGGCTTCACCCTCAACTTCTGAGGTAAAAAGTAGCCCGCCGGCCATAATGGTGCCGCCATCAGGCACGCTCACCGTATCGCGCACCGCGGTGGTGGTTATGGTGGGAAGGAAAACCACCCCGGCTGTCGCCCCGAACTGCCTGAGGTCCAATTGCCCCAGTTCAAGACTTCTCAGGGTCGGCGCCAGGTCCATCTGCACATAACGCCGGTCGGCGCTTACCGTGGGTCTTACATCAAGCACCACACCTATCGTGGTTACGGTGGTTTCCGTATCTATGGTAATTGTGGTCACCGTCACGCCGTCACTCACAGTAGTATCTGTACTAATCTCCATATTCGAGACATAGGTAACATTACGGGTAACCGCCACATAACCTCGCTGGGCATTAAAGAGGGTAAGCCGAGGAGCGTTCATCACCTGGGCCTGACGGCTCTTTTGGACCAAATTCAGGAAATAATCTACTTCCCAGTTACTCCAGACATGCTGTCCGGTAAAGGACAATCCGGCGCCGCTGCCAGCCGTGCCCGGAGTAAAGGTAAAAGGAGCGCTGAGTGGAGTAAGACCGGTTTCCACAGTATAATCGAGGGAGGAAGTTACACTGCCCCAATAAGTAGCGTGCGCCGCCCCTGTGCGTTGTAACGAAAGTTCCACGCCTACCTGCTCTATGAACTCATCGGTGCAGCGGATGAAACGAATATCCATCGACACCTGAATGGCCCGGGCCCTACGCAAATTCTCCAGGAGGCGTTGAATCTTCTTGTGTGTGGACGGTGGGGCAGAAACGATGAGTTGGCCCTGGCGATATCTGATGGAATTGCCCGTAACAAGCCAGATATCGGGGTCTATGACCTGGCGTATGAGTTGTTCGGTCTGGACGCCGGCCTGGTCCGGGGTGAGGGCGCGACTAACCGCAGCCCCTTCTGTCGGTGGTACTTCCTCTTCAAATTCTCCGAATTCCTGGGCAAAGGCATCCATCTCTTCGACGCGCCGGGTACTTTCCAGGGCCGGAGCATCACCGAAAGCCGGGGCATCACCAAGTGTGCCACCCTCTAAGCCACCACCCGCAAACCCCATCGTCGGGGCGACGAAATCCCTGACCGTGGCCGTCAGGTCCTGAATCATATAAATGACCTGCACCGGCTCGTCCATTAGCTCCACCCCTACTCTATCGGAGATGAAAAGCGCTCCGTCCTTAACGATGTAGGCCAGGTTCATCTGGATCAAAACATGTTTGAGGGCGCTTTCAATAGTGACATCGGTGAGCCTCAAAGTAATGGGGGTGAGCATATCCGCCGGAGTGACCACGGCAGAGTCTACCACTACGTTTATATCTCCCACGGTGCGGATGAATTCAATCACATCGCCGAAAGGAGTATCAGTGAAGTCGAAGGTTATAAATTGCTTCAAGTTTTCTTCGACTTTGAGGTCCGCCGGGCTGGCGGGTTCCAGACCCAGTGCGGCCACTTCCTTGCGTCGCTCCGTGAGCAGCCGCCACACATCCGCAGGTGGGTAAACATAAATATCCCGCCAAGGGATGGTCAGTTCTGCACCGAGTTCCTTGCCTTTTCTGAGCTCCCAATCAGCCACCTCGCGCAGCCGGGCCATTTCATCCATATGCCTTTCGAGCCTCACCACCTCCAGGAGGACCAGGGCACGGGGCTCGGTAGTCTCCCGCATAAGGATGGATTTAAGGATGGCCTCGGCCTTCTCAAATTCTTTTCTTTCCATAAAGAGTTTGGCCAGTTCGATTTGCTGAGAAGTCTGCTCCTCGCGGATGTCTTCCCATTTTTCGCGCTCCATCTCGGCGATTTCTGCAGCCGTGAGGCGCGCCTCGTCTTCACGCATTTTTTGAGCCGCCTCGGCGGCTTCTCGCACCTGAGGCAAGAGGTCCACCAGTTCCTCTTTGATGCCATCAATAACATCGCTGGGAGGAATAGGAGCAAAACGGATTAACTCATCAATGTCTTCCAAATAAGACAGGGCCTCTTCGTATTTTTCTTCCTCAAGGAGCGCCTTGGCCTTGGCCAATCTATCGGAAAGGTGCTTCTCATAACGCTCGCGAGCGACCGTCTCTATTTCACGAACCTTGCTGGGCAAGGGGGTCTCGGAAGAGCCTTCAGTGGAGGATGAAGCCGCCGTCCCTTCCATTTGTGCCAACAGGCGCGCAGCATCCTGGTGCTGGGGGTTGAATTCCAATGCCTTCTTGGCGTCTTCGCGGGCGCGGCTGTAGAGGCGACGGTCATAATTATTTTTGGCGTCGCGATAGTAAAGTTCCGCCAGGCTCTTCCTGCGCTGTTGGTCAGCCTGGGAACTACTTTCTAACTTGGCCGTTTGCTCCTGTTTGCGCTGGGCCTCAATATCTTCATCAATACGAACCAGATACCTTCTGAGACCCTCTTCCATCTCCGGACCCAAGTTCAAGTCGCCTTTGTCCCTTTGGACAGAGAGGAAAAGTCCTTTGGCCTGGGGGTAATCTCCCTTTTTGTATAAGCCGATAGCCTGTTCATAGCGCAACTTGAGCCGGGCGAACTCTGCCTGTCGGGCTCTGGCCTGGGTGGCTTGAGCCCTTCTTTCTTCTTCTTCGCGGGCAAAACGGCGCGCTTCGGCTGCCTTTTGCTCCTGTTCCAGTATCTTCTGGTCAACCCTGGCCAGATAAGTAGTAAGCCCGCGCTCAACTATCCAGCCCAGTTCAATATCTTCCTCATCCTGGCGCCGGGCCACCTCGTCAAAGGCCTTCTTGGCCGCGGGATAATCGCCCGCTTCATAAAGGGCCATGCCCTCATCATAACGACTCAGGATTTCACCCTTAGCCTTTTCCTTTTCCTGGCTTTGAGCATCGGCGACCGTCTTTAAGGCATCTATTTTTTCCTTTTCCGCTATTTTCACATCAATATCAGATAAATAATCCTTGAGGCGGCGTTCGGCAAGCCAGCCGAAGGAAATGCCCATAGCCTCTTTCTGGCGGGCGACTTTCTCCAGCAGGGGTCTGGCCTCCAGGTATCTTCCTTGCTTATAGAGCCTTTCAGCGGTCTCGAAATCTTCCTCCAGGACTGTTTTCACTTTCTCTTGGTGAGCGCGCTCGGCCTCGATTGTAAGACGAGTCTCCTCTGCCCGGGCCTCGGCCTTACTGGTGGGTGCCAGCGGGAGCCCTTGGGCCTCTTTTTCAGGCTCGGTAAGTTTTCCCTCGGTGCGCTTAAGGTACCTGCGCAGACCCCGTTCCACCCAGAAGCCCAGATAAAGGTCGTTGGAGGGGTCAAGGTCGTTTCGCGCGGCGTCGGCAGCGATGCGCAAGAACATAGTTCTCGCTTCCTGGTAGCGCCTCTGGCGGTATAGGGAAACGGCCTCTTTGTAATCCGCTTTTAGCCTTTCCACCTTGGCCCGTAAGGCCTTTTCAGCCTCGGCCTTGAGGGCTTTTTCACCGGTCTTTTCAGCCCCTTTCGCCAAGGGGAAAAAATCGAGGGATAGAAGCAAAAAGAGTAGGCCGAACAAAACAAAAACCCTCAGCACCCTAAGAGCAAACTTCACCAGTACCCCCCTTCTCTAAGTAAGGCAATGGGCGTGGGAAAGCGTCACAAAAAACAAATCTCAATGGGTCTCTACAGGAAAATTTGTGCACTACGGCTTCACCCACGCCACATCAAGCTATTAATGGGCTAAGGAAAACGCTCATCTTTTAAGTTAACGGCGCCTGGTTGTTCGCGGTTGGGAAGCACTGACTGCGCTTGCCGCTACCGTGCGCCTTTGGGTCCACTTATATTCGAGCCCGCCCTTGGGGTTAAGGTAGGCCATCCTCAAGGTAGGACTTTTAACCAAGTCCTTTTCCGGGTCGAACTTCTCTCTGTTTTCCAAGTCCACCAGGGTATAACCGGTGGAAAAATCCACCTCTCGCTCCAGCAAGTTATTGGCTGCATCGACAAAGAATCGGCCGCTCTCATCTTTCAATTTCATTTTCACAGGATAGCCAATAGCCTCACCTGGCTTGACGCTGAAAGATTTGGTAATCCAGACCTCCGCTTCTGAGAGCCATTTGCGCACTTCTATAGAGGCGAAGGACTCAGTGCCTCCGCGCAGATAAAACACTGTGTCGCTGATGGCCCTGACTATATTGGAGGCATCGCTCATTGCGGTGGAGGATTTCTGAGGACTTTCCAGAAGGACCTCAACCTTATATTGATAATTTTCATTAGGTTCAACATTTGCATCCTCCAAAGTCAGAGGATGGGTCAAGGCTTCGGGAAGGTCTACTTGTGGAGCAATTACCATAGGAAGTCTAACGGTTTTTAAGCTGGGGGTACGCTGTTCCCGGCGAGCGTCATAGCCCCTATCTGCTCGCGCCTCCGCCTCCTCCCTCTCCCTGTCTTCTTCCTCGGCCAGGCGTCTTTCTCTTTCTTGCCAAGTTTCCCCTGTTTGGGATGTCGTTCCTCTTGCTGTTCTCCTGGGCCTGCGGGGCCCAACGACCGGGGTAGGCGTAGGGGCTACTGGCTTGGGCCTTTTTAACACCTCGGCCTCCTCGGGGCCAATCAACTTCAAGGCCAAGGCGAGGTCCACATCTCCCGGGTTCAAAGGCTTACCCGCGGTCAATTTATCCCTTAA
>LIZR01000171.1 GCA_001302825.1 Planctomycetes bacterium DG_23
AATGCGGACCTTGAGGCATATCCCCTTCATAATATCTGGAGACGGGCTAAAAGATATTTTGAGCAAAGATTACCCCAATAACTTTGGTCTCGTCGGGCCAAGCGCGAGGATAGGATGAAAAAATTGCTCTTTCCTGTTATTATTGGCTGGCTGGCAGTCGCGCTACTGGTTGGGCTGTCCCGCGCCGAGGAAGCAGATGTTGAAAAAGATCCCCTGGCCTACGCCCTCCAGTTAGCCCAAACTCTACAGTATCCCGGTGACAAAGCCTGGGCGTTAATTGGGGTAGCTGAGAGTTATGTCGAAGTTGGGGAGAGGGAAAAAGGACTGGAGATCCTATCCCAGGCCGTTGAGGTGGCTAAGAGAATAGATTATGACGATCTCAACAAAGCTTCCAGCTTAACTGAAATGGCTGTCAAGTATGCGGAAGCCGGAGAGAAGGATAAGGCCTTAGAGATTCTGTCTCAGGCCCTTGAACCAGCAAGAAATCTTGCATCTGGACTAATAAAAAATACTGATGAGATGGCCAAGATAGGGGGCAAGTATGCCGAATTTGGGGAGAAGGCTAAAGCCTCTAAGATATTATCCGAGGCTCTGTATTTGGCCAAAAAAATAGAAGATGCGCATTCTAAGGCTAAGGCATTTGCTATAATAGCAGACAAATTTGCGGAGTCAGGAGAGCAGGAAGAAGCCCGCGAAATCCTCTCAGAGGCCCTTGAGGTAGCCAAGACAGTACGGCACCCGGTTTTCAAAGCCCCTGCCTTTGCTCAAATAGCTATGAGCTATGTCAAAGTTGGAGATGAGGATAGAGCATTTGAGATATTATCCGAAGCCTTTGAGTTAGCCAAAAGAATAAGGCATCCCTTTCACAGAACCACCAAATTGTCTGATATAGCCACCAAGTATGCCCAAGCAGGACAATACCATCAGGCCCTTGAGGTGGCCAATACAATAAAGGTTCTCTCCTATAAGGGCGGGGCGTTGGCTGAAATAGTCACCAACTATGCCGAAGCCGAAGAATACGACCGTGCCCTTGAGTTAGCCAAGACAATAGAGGATGCCCATAATAAAGCCGAAGCGTTGACAGTCATAGCTGACAAGTATTTTGAAGCCGGAGAGAAGGATAAAGCCTCCGAGATTCTATCCGAGGGCCTTCAGGCAGCCAAAACAATACAGCGGCGTGCCGACGTCAAAGCCTGGGCGTTGGCTCGGATAGCCGGGAAGTATGCGGCAGCAGGGGAAAAGGATAAGGCCTTGCAGATTCTATCACAGGCCCTTGAAGCAGCCAGAGCAATTGAGTATTACCGTTTTAGAGACTGGCCGTACGCTAAAATAGCCGTCGAGTATGCGCAGGCCGGAGAATACCACCAGGCCCTTGAGGTGGTAAAGACAATGGAAGATGTCGGAAATAAAGCTGAAACTTTGGCCAAAATAGGCCTCGTGTATGCCCAAGCCGGGGTCAAGGTAGATGAGAAGGCAAAGAAAATCTTGCGCGAAATTATTGAAGACCTTGAATAAGGATGGGTAAAAAATCTAAAAGCATTAGCCACTCGGAATCAGTGGGTTCTCTTTTGTCTGCGCTAATCTGCGTCTATCTGTGGTTACCAAATTAATCTTTGCGGTCTCAAACGAAAGGAGGAGAGGATATGAGTTTAGAAGGCAAAAAGGTGGTGGTTTTGGCTGAGGATGATTATGAGGATTTGGAACTGTGGTATCCGGCGCTTCGACTCCGGGAGGCCGGGGCAGAAGTGACCATTGCCGGGCCGGCAAAGAAACACTACAAGAGCAAACACGGCTATCCCGCCGCCTCCCAGGCCAAAATTGTCGATTTAAATCCGGAAGATTATGATGGCGTAATAGTCCCGGGCGGCTATGCCCCTGATAAACTGCGCAGACACAAGGAAGTGCTGGACTTTGTCAAGGCGATGAACGATGCGGGCAAACCGGTGGCGGCCATATGCCACGGGGGCTGGGTGCCGGTCTCGGCAGGTATCGTCTCCGGCAAGCGGATGACCTGCTATGTGGCCATAAAGGACGATGTGCAAAATGCCGGGGCAAAGTATGTGGATGAACCGGTGGTCACCGATGGCAATCTCATTACTTCCCGGTTTCCCGATGACCTGCCGCATTTCTGCAAGGCCATCATCGCTGCTCTGGGCGGATAGGGCCCTGGCTTTCAAGGTCGGTAAGATTAGGAAAATGGTAACTTCCGACAAAGAGATAAAAAAGAGGCTTCGTTTTGCCGCAATATTCACCGCCTCCATTCTGGCGGCAGAGGTGGCCGGCGGTATATGGACGCATAGCCTGGCGCTTCTTTCCGATGCGGCCCATATGTTTATGGACTTAGTATCGCTGCTATTGGCACTCACGGCTATATATCTGGCGAGTTTTCCGCCCACGGACCGGCGTACCTTTGGCTGGCATCGGGCCGAAGTCTTCGCCGCCTTTGCCAACGGGCTACTGCTTCTGGTGCTCGCCGGCGGCATAATGTATGAGGCCGTGGGGCGTTTTCGCTCCCCGGGCGAGATTAACGCCCCGGGTATGATGCTCATCGCCTTTTTCGGTCTGGTGGCGAACGGGGTTGTAATCATCAGGCTGCGGGAATACGGCGGAGGCGACCTCAATATCAAAAGCGCCTTTCTGCATGTGCTGGGGGATTTTGCTGCTTCCATAGGGGTGATTAGTGCAGGCGCGATAATTGTTTTCACTAACTGGCGTCTGGCTGACCCCATTATCGCGGTGGCGATTGCTATAGTTATCCTGGTAGGCGCTTTCCGGGTGCTGCGCGAAGCCGGGCATATGCTCTTGGAAGGCGTGCCCCGGGGTCTGTCCCTGCAGGAAGTCGCCGACGCCATAGGCGAAGTTCCGGGCGTAAAAGGCGTGCATCATTTTCATATCTGGAACATCTGCTCCCACATTATGGCCCTCTCCAGCCATATCCTCATAGAGGAGAGAGATAGAATAAAAAGCGACGATATTATCGCCCGGATAAACGAGGTCCTGGCACGGCGTTTTAACATAACCGAAACCACCCTGCAACTGGATGTGGTGGGTTCTGAGGATGAGGCCCTGATGGCTCGCCACATCCACACGGAACCGTCAGAAGAGCACCGGCATTGAGGTTCATCTTTGAGGGCGTATCTAACTCAGGAGGCCGAGATGAAATTAGGAGTTATCGGTAGATACAGTAGTGAGTTTCTGAAGATGGCCAAGGAAATCGGCTACGGATATGTGGAGATATCGGCAAGAGATTTCATCAAAGAAGAAGTGCCCGACCCCGGAGCGATGGCCGAGGAGGTGAGGAAGGAACTTGAAGAACTGGGTCTGAGTCTTTCTTGCTTTGGCGCCTACGATAATTTTTTGCGCGCCACTGAGGAAGAATTTGAGGGGGAAGTGGAGAAGATACGGCTCACTCTGGAATTGGCAGAGATTCTCGGTGCCCCGGTAATTCGAGTGTATGGAGGCAGGTTCAAGGAGGAGGTGCCCAAGGAGCGCTGGAAGGATTTGATGGTGGAAGGTTTCAAGCGCACTCTGGAATATGCCGAGCCCCAGGGAATAAAACTTGCCCTGGATAATCACGGCCGCACCACCAATGATGCGGAATTTGAAGTGGAGGTGATTCGTGCCGTGGGCTCAGAAAATATGGGCGCCAATGTGGATACCTCCAATTTCCGCTGGTTCGGCCACAGCCTCGAGACGGTCAAGCGCTTTCTCGAAATGCTGGTGCCCTACACCCTGCATACCCATCTTAAAGATGGCGATGGCCGCTCGGGCAAGATGCGTGACTACACAGCCACGGCCCTGGGAGAAGGTTTATACTGCGGAATACGAGGCTAAAGAACCCCGGCCCATCGGTCTCAAGAAAAACTATGATTTTCTGGTGGCTGTGGGTAAGGAGTTGGGAATTCATTAGAGGATGTCTTCTGAAGAAGAGGAAAGAAAGTCGGCCGCAAGAACAAGGCGTTTGGAGGATGTTTTACCCGGCGAAATGGTTGAAGGGGCTGAAGGAAGTTGCTACATAGTCCGGCACTACTTAGAGGACTTCTGGCCCGGATGCGAGGATTTTCTTTCCCAGTATAAGTATTATTTTGCGCTGGGTGGGGCGCGAATTTCCCCGGAAGAACTTCCTGAGGAAATGCGCTCTTTTCTGAACGCCGACTCGCAAAAGGTTATTTATCTGGATATAGAGACTGGAGGAGGAAGCGAAGTCAAAATTTTTCTCATCGGCCTTATGCATTTTGCGGATGGGCGATTTGAAATAAAGCAGGTCTTTGCCCGAGACTTGTTAGAGGAAAGAACCGCGCTTATCCAAACCCAAGACCTCATAAATTCTTTTGAGGTTTTGGTCACCTATAACGGTAGAGTATTTGATATTCCCTTTCTCGCCGAACGGGCCAGAACTTACGGTATTCCCTTCAAATTGACGCCCGTTCATCTCGACCTACTTCATCAAGCCAGGCGGTGCTGGAGGGGCCTCGTTCCTGACCTACGCCTTTCCACCTTACAGGTTCTCCTCTCGGGCTCTAAATTAAGAGAGCCGCTCGGAAAAGAGGAAATCTCACACATTTATGATGATTTTGTAGAGAAAAAGGCTCTCCAGCGCCTTCCGGAGGTCTTTGGACATAACGCCTTCGACCTCATCGCAATGGCGCAAATTGCGCTATCCCTCATCCGCGGCGACAAGCATCCTCATCAAGTCCTTGAGGCTTGAATTCCCACGCTATTTTTGGTATAATGTGAACGCAAATTCGTCTTTTCTGTTTGGGGGGGCCTTATGAAACGCATACTCGCAATTTTCGTTGCGGTCGTCTTGTGCTTTCTTTTTATTCGTCCCCTTCAGGCCGAAAGGGTGCGCGAGCCCGCAGTTGCCGGGAGTTGGTATCCTGGTGATGAAAAGAGGCTGCGCCAGGTGGTAGATGATTATCTGGAAAAGGCCGAGGTTCCCGAACTTGAAGGCGAGGTGGTGGCCATTATCGCCCCACACGCCGGCTATATGTATTCAGGTAAGTGCGCCGGCTACGCCTTTAAGCCGGTGGTGGGAAAGAAGTTCTCCCGGGTTATTGTGCTTGCCCCTTCGCATCGGGCATCTTTCCACGGTGCTTCTATCCCTGACTATACGCATTACAAGACGCCGCTTGGCCTTATTGAACTGGATAAACCGGTATGTCAGGCGTTGCTTAAGGAAAGACTCATTTCCACCCACTCGGAGGCCCATCGCGATGAACATTCCCTGGAGATAGAACTTCCTTTCCTGCAGCGGGCTATTGGCGATTTCAAGTTGGTGCCCATTCTCATAGGAAAAATGGACAAAGATGAATACTATTTGCTGGGCGGGGCGCTCAAGAAATACCTCAGCGAAGATACGCTTCTCGTAGTCAGTTCCGATTTCACTCACTACGGCCCCGACTTCGGCTACCTGCCCTTTACCACCGATGTTAAGGCCAATCTCAATAAATTGGACCAGGGCGCCATAGAGCGCATCTCGGACCGGGATTTGGAGGGATTTGTGGAATATATAGCAAGGACGGGAGCGACCATTTGCGGCTTTCGGCCCATCAGCATACTCCTTGCGGCCTTGCCCGAGGACACACGCGGGCAATTGCTTAATTACTATACCTCGGGTGACATCACTGGTTCATACAGGAATTCGGTAAGTTACGCGGCCATAGTCTTTACCAGAGGTGATTTCAGCCTGAGCGATGCGGAGAAAGAGGCGCTTATTTGTCTTTGCCGCTGTGCCCTGGAATGTTTTCTGAAAGAGGGCAGGACGCCCAGCGTTCGAGAAGTGGGCATAGAAATCACACCAGCGCTAAAGAGGAAAAGCAGCGCATTTGTTACTTTGACCAATGCCGGACGGCTGCGCGGCTGTATGGGATATACTATGCGGGATGTGCCGCTATGCGAGGTGGTGATGGCCACTACCAAGTCCGCAGCAAAAGACCCACGCTTTCGCGACAGCCCCGCAACTTGTGAAGAATTTGAAAATATGCATATTGAGATTTCGGTGCTCAGTCCGTTCCGCAAAATAAGCGAACCTGAAGAGATAGTTATTGGCTGCGATGGAGTGCTTATGGTTAAAGGAAGCCGCAGCGCCCTTTTTCTTCCCCAGGTGGCTCCAGAGCAGGGCTGGGATAGGGCCACTATGCTTGAGCATCTATGTATGAAGGCCGGCCTTTCTCCCAATGCCTGGAAAGAGAATTGTCAGTTTTTTGTGTTTACGGCAGAGTGTTTCGGCGGGCCTTGTAAACCTCTTGGGGCCAGTGAGCATTTTGGGGAGAAGAGTAATTAGGGAGCGCGAATAGTTGAGTAGCAATATGCAAAAAAGCCCAAAAGAGACGAGACGAGAATTCCTGAAAAAAATTGGCGTGGGTGCAGCCGCCTTATGGGGAGGCTCCTTATTTCCATTGAGGCTTTCTTCTGGTAGCGATAGAAAGCCGCATGAGAGCAAAAGCCGGGTGGTTATAGCGCGGGATGAACGGCTCTTTCTTGAAGAGGGAAAACTACCTCAAGAGCCGACAGCCGCATTGGTGCATAAGGCCCTATCCGTTCTCACTGATAAACGCACCCCTGAGGCGGCCTGGAAGAGTCTTTTTTCCGCAAAAGACATCGTGGGCGTAAAGGTGAATTCTCTCTGCGGTGCGCGGGCTGGCACACGGCCGGAGGTGGTGAGGGGTATTGTGAAGGGTTTGCAGATGGCCGGGGTGAAAGAGATTTACATCTGGGACCGCAGCCGGGCGGAACTGCGCCGCGCCGGTTTTCTCCCGGGAACTTGGGATGGTGCGCGGGTTGTGGCCACAGATGCGCCCGGCCTGGGCTACGAAGGGCATATAGAGTTTGCTGGAAAAGTGGGCAGTTGCTTTTCCACCATTATCTCTCGCCTGACAACGGCGATAATAAATGTGCCGGTCTTAAAAGACCACGACCTGGCTGGCGTGACCCTGGGGATGAAAAATTTCTTCGGCGCCATCCATAATCCCAACAAATATCACGACAATAATTGCGATCCCTATATCGCCGATTTGATGACTCATCGCTTTATCAAAGGTAACCTGCGCCTCGCCATTTGCGATGGGACCATGGCTATTTG
>LIZR01000008.1 GCA_001302825.1 Planctomycetes bacterium DG_23
TTGACCAAATGCACCTGAATTTTCTCCCCGGGCAGGACCACCGGCCGTAGGGCGTTGGCCACTTCATTCAAATTGATAGCCTCGACTCCCTGCAGAATTGCCAGTTTAACCAGATTGAAATCGTTGGTGACGATACGGCCGTCAATGTCTTTGGCCACACCTATGAGTTCTGCATCCACAGAGTCATATTGCTGAGTTCCTTCAGTGGGAGCAGGCTTATGCAGGCGCACCTCGACGCGCGGGTTGCTCTGGAGTTTCTGCAGCATATCTAAACCACGCCGGCCGCGGGCTCGTTTCAGACGGTCCGAAGAATCCGCTATGGTTTGCAGTTCCTGCAGGACCGATTCCGGCACCACCAAGGCATTATCAACGAGGCCCGTGTCCATTATATCGGCCACCCGGCCATCTATAATGACCGAGGTGTCCAGAATAAGAGGCCTGCGGCCTCGAGGCTCCCGGCGAAATTGTACATAGGGAATGACAAAGCGGAAATCCTCCCTGGTTTGGAGGACTATGCTTATGCCTAAATAACAAAAGATTACGATAATGATGATTTGGAGCGGTTCCATCCATTCCGGAGGCACGGGAGCAATCCTTACAATCTGGCCGGCCAAAAGGGCGAGAATCAACCCCACGATAGTGCCGAAGACAATAGCCACTACGCTGGCAAGGGACTTCTTGGTAAAGACAAAATCTATAAATATAACTATGCCTGCTAAAAGAATACAAAAGCCCCCGATTAATAAAGGATTTACACTTTTGAGTGGCACAGTAAGTGCAGTAACCGGGGCTGCGTCGTGAGCGTCCTTGTAATATTTATTCAGCATAAGGGCCATAGTGTACCCGGCACCGCCGGCGGCCAAAATGAAAACGGGGCGAAGGATCCACAGTCCTTTACGCAACTTCTTCACCTCCTTTCTCGCGTCAGATTATACCCGTTCATAAGGGTCAAAGAGTTTTTTGTACTCATCCAGGGCAAAACGGTCAGTCATACCCGCAATATAATCACAGGCCACCCGCTGGGGGCCATCTTCTTTAATGCGCTGCTCGTAAGGGGGCGGAAGTTGGGCCGGATTTCGCACATACTCCTGGAAAAGTTCCTGGATGAAGCGTTTGGCCTTTTGGGCCATTCTCGTCACCCGATAATGCTTATAGAGATGTTCCAGTAAAAAGGTCTCAATTTCATCCTTTTTGCGCTGCACATCCGGACTGAAGGTGACAAGAATTTCTGGCGACTGCCGCACCTCCTCCAGGGAAGCGATTTTGTTTTTCTCTAAGAGGGCGGCGCTGTTTTCCACCAGGTCGGTCACCTCCCAGTTGATTATGAAGCGAACCGTCTGGATACGGCGCTGACGGGAGTCCAGGTCTCCGTAAGTTTGCGTCACCTTGGCCGCAGCCTCTTTCCAGAGTTCCATCTCGAGAAGCTCTTCTTCCAGGAGCAGTCCCCCATATAGACCATCATCCAAATCATGAGAGTCGTAGGCTATGGAATCCGATACCTCTACCACCTGGGCCTCGAGAAGTGGCTGGAGACGAGGCAGAAATTCGGCGGCCACTGGGTGGTCGTGGCGGGTGGTATGTTTGACGATGGATTCTCTCACTTCCCAGGTGAGGTTAAGCCCGGGGAACTGAGGATAGCGCCGTTCCAAGAGGTCCACCACACGCAGGGTGTGCAGATTATGCTCAAATCCTCCGTACTGTTGCATCAGTAGGCGCAGGATATCTTCACCGGCGTGGCCAAAAGGGGTATGGCCCAGGTCGTGGGCCAAAGCCACCGCCTCCACCAAATCTTCATTCAGTCCCAGGGCCCGGGCGATGATGCGCGCTATCTGGGCTACCTCCATAGTATGGGTGAGTCGGGTGCGGTAATGGTCGCCCTCATGATTAACGAAGACCTGGGTCTTATATTCCAGGCGGCGAAAGGCCGAGGAATGGATAACGCGGTCGCGGTCGCGCTGGAATGCGGTGCGAAAGGGATGCTCTTCTTCAGCATAGGTACGGTTATGGCTCGCGCGGCTTTTTGCCGCATAGGGGGCAAGACTGTCCATTTCCCTTTCTTCTATCTCTTGGCGCATTAGCATAGCTTTACCCACGGCCAGTGTCTTTTTCCAGGGCCTGACGCAGGCGCCGGTAGAGCGCTGAGAGGGATTCAGGAATAACCTTGGCATCCCCGATAACAGGCATAAAATTGGTATCCCCCTCCCAGCGAGGGACGATGTGTATATGAAGATGTTCCAGAAGACCGGCGCCAGCGGCGCGTCCAAAATTCAGCCCTATATTGAATCCGTCAGGGTTCATAACCGATTTCAAAAGTAGTTGCATCTTGCACACAGCATCAAAGAGGCCGAGCAGTTCCTCCCGGGTTAAGTCAGAAAGTTCGGCCTTATGCTCGATGGGAGCGATGAGCAGATGGCCGTTAGTATAAGGAAAGCGGTTGCAGATGGCGAAACAATATGGGGTGCGCCAGAGGACGAGGTTTTGAGCATCCTGGCTGGATTCGGCGCCGATAGCATCGCACAGGAAGCACTCGTCTTCTCTTATCTGGTCAATATATTGCATTCGCCAGGGAGCCCAGAGATTTTTAGCCAAACTAATGGTCCTCCTTTGAGGCTATTTTAACGAACAGGTAGAGCAAGTAGTGGCCGAGCAGGTGCTGCAGGCAGAAGAGGAAGACTTGCTTCCAGCGCCTATTCCAAAAGAGGAAAATTTGCGCCTGGTGGAACGACCACCGCAGCCCGGACAAGTCGGCCTTTTTCCCTCGCCGGCGTTTCTAAATAGAACCTCGAAGACCCGTCCGCATTTTCCACATTCAAATTCGTATAGGGGCATCTTTCTTTCCGATTAGGGCAAAAATTTCAAGGGGTCGGCCGAGCGGCCCTCTTGAAATATACGAAAATGAAGCCGCGGCCCTTGCGCCCGGCCCGACTGACCTACCGCGGCTATTTTTTGGCCTCGGCTAACGCGCTCCCCTTCGCTAACCTCAACACTTTCCAGATAGCCGTAGAGCGAATTTAACCTCCCGCCGTGGTCAATAATAATCACCTTACCCAAGCCTCGCCAGGCCGTATGAGTAAATGTTACCACCCCATCGGCCGCAGCCACAACCGCAGTTCCCTTTGCGGCTTCAATCTCCAGCGCCCGGGAAGTAAGGCCTCCTTCTTTTTGGCCGAAACGCACCACCACACGCCCTCTTACCGGCCAGATAAAGCCCGTCGGCCCGCTCCGGGGAGAAGTAGGGGGTGGCGGCGTAGCGGGTTCGGGTTCTCTTGCGCTCGGTCGGCGGCTCTCTTTTGCTTCAGGGATAAAAAGGAGCTCGCCAATCTCCAGGGTTCTGGGCGGCGAGCCCAGGGCATTTGCCCGGGCTATCTCTTCTACGCCAACCCCATACCGCTGGTAAAGGGCCCACAGAGTATCGCCTTTTTCGACCCGATGATAGATTCCCTTGGTTTCCCGCGGCCTCAGAAAGTCAAGTTCCTCGGCCAGGGAAGGGGGCACAGGCTCAAGCGGCGACGCGGCCTTACAGCCCACAAGTAAACTTGCGATCAACAATACCGCTAAATAGCGCACTATTTTTTTTCTATTCACCAGGGCCAACTTCTGCGCGTCGTATCCATCGATAACCAAGAAACCCTCCGTAACTGAAGATGTGCGGCCTATACAGCGCCCGTCGGTGCATACAGGAGTTTTCTCCATCGCTCGGCATCTTCTACACCAAACCCCAAGCGCCACTCGTTAGAGACTGTTTGAGGTACTGTAAGTTCAAAGAAGAGAGTCCTACCCCAGTAGGGACGACCATTATAATAGCGGTGTTCCCTTATAGCGGAGATTTTCCGCAGAGGAACTAAAAATTCTCTCCTTAAAAGGGGCTTGATGACCAACCGGTCAGGACTTATCTGTACGATGCCGGGGGTTTCCCAAATGCCATAAACCACTACACAAGGCGACCGCAGCAACGCACCCCCGGGCAGTTTTTTGCTAACCTTTTGGACCAAAAGACGCACGCCAAAACTTGTCAGCAACGCTACGGCCAAAGCGGAGGCCGGCAGAATGGACCACCACAAAGTAATGGATGGAACCTGGCCCCAAGCCAAATAGCCAACCACCAAAAGTACAGCAAGGAGCAAGCATATCCCCACCAACACATAAAAAATAAATCTATACGGGTGTGACCACGGCACCACCCAAACTCCCCAGAAACCAGGTTTATCAGCCATATTCCTTGCCCTTAGACCTTCTACTTATCTTCCCAGCAATACTTCAGCGGCTCAATAAGACTTATCAAGAGCGGGCGATGGGATTCGAACCCACGACATTCGGCTTGGGAAGCCGACATTCTACCCCTGAATTACGCCCGCCCCCCAATCTGCTATTCTGAATAACTTTTTATTACGGTGGCCTCGGAGACCGCAGGGAAGGTGCGTTCCAGAAGCACCCCCAGTTCATTGGCGAAATCTGCCGCCTCGGCGTCAAAGAGGCGTATCTCGCCGGAGGTAGTGGCGAAACTTTCCACCCGCACCAATAAATGAAGTTTCCTCTGCGGTTCCATCTTATGCACATCAAAAGTGGTTCTGGCCCAGCCGGTCTCCAGTAGCCTGAAGCCATATTTCTCACAAAGACCGTTAAGAATACCCCTCAGTTTATCGTTATCGGATTTGGTCTGGCTTACCTTCACCATAGATTGACGCCTCAACTTTCATAAGTCTTTGAATATCAAGAATTTGAGAAAAAGTAACTTCATCTCTTTGAATGCCAATTGCCAAAATAATAACCCTTCCAATTATAACTGTCAAGGGGAATTTGAGGAAAAACATTTGTTATTTGAAGGACTTATCATCCTTTAGCCGCATATCCACTTTTTTCCATCGGGCCCATTTTGAGAGGGAACATTTGTGCAAAAATTTTGCCTCAAAACCCCGGGAAATTGGAGCGCGGCTTTGGAGGGAGAGCCGCCGAAATTAGTTGACTTTCGAGGCCTAAGTTATTATAATATCATTGTTTGAGAATAGATGCTGTTGCCGCTTCCGCTTGCCTTTCGGTATAGGTAGGGCGGAAGCGAATAAGGAAGTCGAGAGGGAAGGATGGTCTTTCTGGGGGCAATGACCTTACAGCGCTATTTGCACCTGGTTTACTTTTTCGCTTTCTTGATTGTCTGGTGGAGTTATTGCGGGTACCTTTTATTTTTGCTCATATTTGCCCGGGGAAATAATAAAAAGAGGGGTAGAGAGGCGGCAAGTGGAGGCTTGCCCACCGTGGCCATTTTGGTGCCTTTCTATAATGAGGAAAAGCTCATAAAGAAAAAGGTGGAGAACTTAGCCGGGCTCGATTATGACCCGGAAAGGATGGAAGTCTTCTTTTTAGACGGTATGTCCACCGACGCCTCCGTTCAAATAATTGAAGAAAGCATAAGGAATAGGCCCAATTTCACCTGCCTCCAGACCAACCAGCGGGGCAAGATTAACCAACTCAATTTTCTGCTTCCGGAGGTTGATGCCGATATAATCGTGAATACCGATGCGGACGGACTTATGGAAAAAGACGCGCTTTTGAAGATGGTGGAGGAGTTCCGCCAGGGCGAGGAGGTCGCGGTAGTGGGGGCGTTGGTTTCACCTGTGGAAACGATAGATGAAGAGATGGAGCACTGGTATGCCCAGAACCGGGCGCGCATATTGGAGACCCGGGTAGCCTCAGCCTCGACCGTGATCGGAACTTGTTACGGCTTCAGGAAGGGTCTCATTGAGCGATTCCCCGAAGATGTGGTAGCAGACGATGTATATACCACCCTCGTTGCCAGCGCTCAGGGCAAAAAGGCAGTCTACTCCCACAACGCCTGGGCCTGGGAGATGAGGGCGGCTAATTCCCTGCGCGAGATGTTTCGCCACAAGTTCCGCAAGTCCCACGCAGTAATTAAGGAGCTGGCGAGGTTTCTGCCGATGGTCTCCAAGATGAAAGGCCTGTACAGGATTATATTTTTGACGAAGTTTTTGCAGCAGATAGTGGTGCCCTGGGCACTTATTCTATTTTTGGTGCTCCTGATAGTGCTTTTGGTGCGGCCGCCTCGCTATGAAATAGAAATCTCATACTTTATGTTTGTGCTCTTTTTGCCCTGGGTCTATATGGCCAACAAAATCTTATCCGAGATAAAACTTACGGGCAAGGAGCCGCCGGGAAGGTCCCGGCTGATCATTAAGGCCTTTCTCATAGGAAATTTATGCCTGGTAGCCGCAGGTCTGGCTTATCCCTTTTACCGGCAAAAAAGCCGCTACCGGAAAGTGAGTCAATCGGTTCTTGAAGGGTCTCGGTTTTGAGGAGGACATAGCAAAAGCACAGTGCCAAGGGATGGCAGAAATCCTTTGGCCCGCAGATTTTGAGAAGCGGAAAGTGAGTGGCTGACGGAGTTAAGGTATGGGTTGGCGCAAAAAACTCTCATTTGGTTGGGCTTTAGTCAAGGCCCGGGCCTTAGGGGAAATCCGCCCCTTATTCGTACAGATTTCGGTCACCAATCGGTGCAACGCCCGCTGCCATTATTGCGATTATCGGGAGCGCTACTCCGAGGAACTGTCCACAGAAGAATTGTTCCACATCATTGACCAACTTGCCGAACTGGGCACCAAGCGCATATTCCTCTGGGGCGGCGAGCCGCTCGTTCGCAATGATATAGGCCGGATTATAAATTACATTCGCCAAAAGGGTATTCACTGCGGGCTCAATACCAATGGTTATTTGGTGCCGCAAAAAATAGAGGAAATAAAAAATCTCAATCAAATTACCCTGAGCATAGACGGAGACAAAAAGGCCCACGACGCCAATCGTGAGCCTGGCTCTTATGATAAAGCGATTGAGGCGGTTAAAGTGGTCAGGGCCGCCGGAATTCCCCTTTACACCTGCGTCCCCCTTACCAAATATAATGTAAGCGACTATCAAATAGATTATATGCTGGATGAAGCCGAAAAATATGGCTATAGCGTAGGCATTATTATCCTCAAGCACCCTACGGAAATTTTGCGCAACGCTTGGAAGTATATGGCCTCCGATGACCAGGTACGCCACGCCCTGCGCAAGGTAATCCGGGAGAAGAAGAAGGGAAGACCCACACATTTTTCCACTTTAAGTTACTGCGATAGTCTGGCCTGGCCGGACTATTCAATACAACGGATTATGGCCGATGAAGACATCAAGACCATTACGGATAGCCGCAATGTAAGAGGGCCTAAATGCTGGGCCGGGAGACTGAGTTTTCTCATAGATACCAACGGTGATGTTTACCCTTGTGCTGCAAGCACTGTAGCCACAATGCGCCATATAAACGCCCTGGATGTGGGGGTGAAGCGCGCCCTGGAATATGTCTCCAAGCACAACTGCCAGGCCTGCTTTACCCCTTGCCGCATAGAATATAATTATCTTTTGTCCTTAAACCCCCGCGTGCTTCTTAATCTCGCCCGCTCCTATTATGAGACAGGGTATTAACTGTGCAGAAGGTTCTCATTCTGGACCACATCAATAAGGCCTGTGCAGAATCGTTGTGGGAAGCAGGTTTTGAGGTAAAGCAGGCGGACGAGACTTCCGAGCAAGGGGAACTGGAGGAGGTTGCGCCTGAATATTCTGCTATCCTCTTACGCGGTTCGAGCAAACTGCCGGCCGAGGTTATAGAGAAAGGGGCGCGCGGCCGTCTTAAACTCATCGTGCGCGCCGGTGCGGGAGTGGACAATATTGATGTGGCCGCTGCCACCCGTTTTGGCGTAATCGTGGAAAACACTCCGGGCACCAATACCCAGGCCGTGGTGGAACTCACCATAGGAGCGCTCATTGCCCTGGCCCGAAATCTCATCTCTGCTCAAGCCTCCCTGAAACAAGGCCGCTGGGAAAAAAGCCGTCTCACCGGCACAGAACTTAAAGGGAAGACCCTGGGCGTTATTGGTCTGGGCAAGATTGGTCAGGGCGTGGCCCAGGTGGCGAAAAGCCTGGGTATGCGCATTCTGGGCCATGACCCATTGATGACCGATGAGAAGTCCAGGGAACTGGGCATAGAACCGGTCTCTCTTGTGCAAATTTACCGCCAGAGCGATTTTCTCACCCTGCACGCCGGCCTCAACGAAAAAAGCCGGGGTATGCTAAATTCCGCGGCCTTTGGCCAGATGAAAGAAGGGGTTTGCATCGTTAACTGCGCCAGGGCGGAACTGGTGGACAAAGAAGCGCTCCTGGAGGCCTTAGACCAGGGACGGGTTAGATTCTATTTCACCGATGTATTTGACCAGGAACCACCTCCTGCGGATGACCCGCTTTTGGCTCACGCCAGTGTATTCGCTACCCCGCATCTGGCTGGCTCCACCAGAGAGGCCACGACCCTCGGCGCCCGGCAGGCTGCCCAGCAAGTTAAGGCCTTTTTTTATGAGTCGCGCGTCATAAATGCGGTGAATTTCGCTTTCGGTGATGAGCGTCTTCGCCCCTGGGAGCATCTGGCGGAAAAATTGGGCCGCTTCGTTATCCAATATACCGGTGAGGGACTCAGGGAAATTTCCGTGGGCTACTGCGGCCAAATTGCCGACTTGGACACTCACCGGACCACTTCTTCCTTTTTTTATGGTCTTCTTAAAGATTTCTCTCCTTTCGCCAGCGTGGTAAATGCCCTTGCCCTGGCCGAGGAAGAGGGAATAGAGGTGGTGGAATCCAAAAGCAAAGCGACGCGGGATTTTATCAAAATAAGCGTGCGCACCGACAAGGAGCAATATGGCCTTGCGGCTACCGTTTCCAAGGATACGCCGGTGCTTATCTCCATAAATGATTACATCTTTGACCTTCCCCTCACGGAAGAGCATTACATCGTTTCCCGCCATAGCGACATACCCGGCGTAGTGGGGATTATAGGGATGGTGCTGGGCAGACACCGCATAAACATCGGCAAGATGATTCTGCAGGACTTGCCGGGAAGGCCGGCTATGGCTATGATTACTGTGGCCCAGGAGCCAACGCAGGAAATCCTGCGAGAGATGGTCGCCGGGGTGGAGAAAAAGGGCGGCCAGATGTCCCTGAGGAAGATTGTATTGTGATGGGGTGGCTTCTTGTCAATTCTTATGGAAGGAGAAAGTGATGGAATTTTTGGAATTGGTGAAAAAACGGCGAAGCATAAGAGATTACAGAAAGGATCCCGTGAGCGATGAGGATATTAAGGCCGTGCTGGAGGCGGCGAGGCTGGCCCCTTCCTGGGGCAATCGCCAGTGCTGGCGATTCGTCGTGGTAAAAGACGAGGTTACCCGGGAGAAATTAGCCG
This sequence comes from Planctomycetes bacterium DG_23, assembly GCA_001302825.1. GTDB lineage: Bacteria > Planctomycetota > DG-23 > DG-23 > DG-23 > DG-23. The sequence continues at coordinate 9,266 of LIZR01000008.1, forward strand.
ACAAGCGAGAATGGATTGCTGAGGCACCGGTAGTGATTGTCGCCTGCGCCGACCCGGGAAAAAGCGGTCAGAAGGCGGACCAGGATTATTATCTCTTGGATGTGGGCATCGCTATGGAGCATATTATGCTGGCGGCCACGGAACGGGGCCTTGCTACCTGCTGGATAGGCTGGTTTGACGAAGATATGGCCCGCCAGGCCATCGGTGCTCCAGAGAGCATTCGGGTGGTGGCCTACACGCCTCTGGGCCATCCTGCAGAGGAAAAGGACGAGGTAAGTGAGCGCCTGCCCCTGGAAGAACTCGTCTATTACGAAAAATACGGCCAGCGGTGATAGTTGCCGCATTGTCATTTTTGAAAGCCCATTTCGTCCTCACTGGCCAAAGGCACGTAGGCACGAGTGAAGGCGCTACTCTTTTCCGCACAAGTTCTTTCCGGGCTTTTTTCACCTGAAAGGAGAAGCAGATGCTTAAGAAGTTCTTGACTGTGATTGTAGCCATAGCTTTCGTCACTCAATTGGCCTGCCGGGTTGGACCAACAGCTCCTGCAGGTGGCGGCGAGGTTTTTATTCCTTTTAAGTCCAAGTGGAGGTATGAGGACTCAGGCCGTGATTTGGGAACAGCCTGGCGGGAGCCCCATTATGATGATTCGGCCTGGAAGACCGGCCGCGGCGTCCTGGGTTACGGCGAGGATTACATCTCTACTGAACTCTCTTTCGGCCCAGACCCGGACAACAAGATTCCCACCTATTATTTCCGCAAGAATTTTTACGCCCGAAATCTTGAAGGCATAAGATACCTGAGGCTCAGCATCCGTTTTGATGATAGTTTCGCCTTATATGTAAATGGTGAGCTCCTCACCGGGGCTTGTCTGGAAGAAGACACCCCGTTTTCTGAATACGCCGGAAGAAACGAAGGGAAAAACATCGCCAGATTTTATAGACTCAGCCCCTCTTGTCTGCGGGAGGGCAAAAATGTGGCGGCAGCTGAGGTGCACCAGCGAGCCCCTCAAGATAAAGACTTGGTTTTTGATATGATGCTGGAGACCATTCCGGCAGATGTGCTAAATATTATCAAGGGGCCTTATCTACAGAGAGCGACAGAAGATTCCGTGACTATTCTCTGGGAGACAGAGGCTCCTTCACGAGGCACAGTATTCTACCAGGGCGGGAGGGCGGCGTCTCAAAAGAATGCTGTCACCAAAGACGGCTTCATCCACGAGGCAACGCTGCACGGCCTTAGGCCCGATGCCACCTACGGCTACCGGGCGCTGAGCCAGTTCTCTTTGGGAAAAAGAACTATTAGCGCAAAGACTGCCGCAAGCACCTTTGCCACTGCGCCAGACGAGCCAGAGCCTTTTCGCTTTGTCGTCTATGGAGACAACCGCAGCAATCCCGAAAACCATGCACCGGTAGTAAATGCCATTTTAAGGGAAAAACCCTTGCCGCGCTTTGTCCTACACACCGGGGATCTGGTGAGCCGGGGTAAAGACCTCTGGGTGTGGGAGGCGGAATTCTTTGAGCCTCTGGCGCCGCTAATGGCCAAAATCCCTTTATGGCCTTGCTTGGGGAATCACGAAGGCAATTCTGCCTATTATTTTGACTTTTTCACGCTTCCTGCTGCGGCCGATGGCCCGCCTGACCATCAGGAGAGACCTGCACCGGAACGCTGGTATTCATTTGATTATGCCGGATGTCATTTTGTCGCCCTGGATACAGATGTAGAAGTTGACCCGGAAAGCCCCCAATACAAATGGCTGGCAGACGATTTGCAGAAAGCCCGGGCCCGATGGAAATTTGTCTTTTTGCATCATCCCGCCTTTTCCAGCGGGCCTCACGGAGCCAGGGGCGAAGAGAAGATGAAGGCCGTGGTTGATCACTTGGTACCTCTTTTTGAAGAACACGATGTAGCCGCAGTTTTTGCCGGGCACGACCATGACTATGAGAGGAGTCTGAAGGACGGGGTCTATTACATTACCTCCGGCGGCGGAGGCGCCCCGCTTTATTCAAAAAGGCTCACCGAAGAGGGCCAAGAGCCCAATCCTTATAGCCAATTGTTTGCGAGCATCCATCATTTTGTGAGCGTGGATGTGGAAGAAAATAGACTCTTGATGCGCGCCGTCGATACCAAGGGAAATGTGTTTGATAAATTGGAGATAAGAAAATAGTGGCCCCTTAAAGTGTTACTGGTGAATTAAGAACTCAAATCTTTCTCTTCAAGGCGAGCGATTTGGTCGCGCAGATGGGCGGCGCGTTCGTAGTCTTCTTCTTCCACCGCCTTTTGCTGCTCCTCGCGCAGTTTTTCCAGGATTTCCTTATCGGTAAGCGGGATGTGATATTTCTGGCGAAGTTGTTCACGCAAATTTTTTAAGACACCAATCTCCTGGCTTTTCTCAATGAGGTCCTCCCGGTCGTGCTCGTGGTAGAATTTGATAATCTCGCCTATCCCGGAGTCAATCTCCTCTATGGCTCTCAACAGTTGTTTCTGATTGATGCGGATGACCGCCTGAGCCCGGGTGCGGTCCATCAGGATGAAGGGTGTCCATTTTTCGTGAGATAAAACGATTTGTTTATCATCAACATATTCTTTCATAAGTGCAATGAGGTCGAGATTATGCTGGGCATCGTCGCGGGCCCCGGCGTAATCTCCCAGTTGGAAAAAAAGCACCCGCCGCTGATAATAATCCGTTATCTCCTGGCGCATATCATCCAGCACTTTGCCTTCCAGTCTGAAGCCTTCATCGCTTCCCTTATGGGCGGCTTTATAATCTCCTATCAGGTCTTCTACATACTCAAGCAGAGACTTCCTCCCATAAGGCCGTCTGCCATCGGGCCGGCCATCAACCTCCATCTGCAGGAGCCCGAAGGGAGCGCGCACCTGTATCTTCTCCCGGCCGTCCATACCGATTATCTTGCGCACATTGTTGGTCTCGTCCACCGGGTCATAGTCCCATCCCCCGAGAATATAATTGAGGTCGCTGGTCATCTTCTACCCCCTGCACCATAGTCTGGCTTGATTTGGGCTACATAATATTATATACGCTGGGGAGCAAAATTTCAAGTCCTTTTAGATACAAAGGAAGTGGAAAAGGCAAATTTTGTGGCTGTTCCCAATCGAGCTTCACATTGAGGTTTTCGAAATTAGCCAGTATGGCGGGAATGATATTTTTTGATATTTCTTTGGGCATTTAGGCAAAATTCTGCTATCGCTCCCAGCAAAAAAGGTAGCGTAAATATGAGGTGGTATTACCTGATGAAGGCGATGATAACGGCTGCGAAACCTTTTTTATGAGGGCGAGGGCGCAAAAGCCTGGCCTGACGATAAAATAGCAGGCCCAGAAGAGTGAGGTTGCGCCACACCATACGGGCGCCCGTAGGGCCGCGGGTCTTATTTGCGGCGGGATTTCGTAGCCTCTTTTTTTCTTTGTTTTAGTCTTTTGAGGCGGCGCTGCCGACGCCTTCTGATTTCTTTCTCTCGCTGGCGCATAGATTACCTCAAAACTCTATCAGTTGAGCCCACTGCCCAATATTCTTTTCTCGCGCGGAAATAAGAAGGCCGCAAGGGTTAAATCTCTCTCAAGGAATGCGTTTTTTCCTGGGTAGCGATAATCTGAAAGACCTCGCCGGGACTCTCGGCCTTTCTTAAGGCCTGGCAGAATCCATCGTCGCGCAAGAGCCTGGCTAACCGGGCCAGGGCCTGAATATGAAGCCCGGTAGTATCCTCACGAGATAAGAGAAGGAAGAAGAGGTCCGTGGGCTGGCCGTCTACGGCATCAAATTCTATGGGCTTCCTGGAGCGGGCCACAGCCAGCATAAGTTCAGGCACCAATTTGGACTTGGCGTGGGGAAGGGCTACTCCGGAACCTATGCCGGTGGTCATAACCTCTTCGCGCTGCTTTACGGCTTTGATGATGCCCGCGCGGCTGGCAGGAGGAACCTTTCCGGCCTTGACCATTATATCCACAAGGCTCTCAATGGCCTCACTCTTGGTGATGGGTGCGAGATTTAGCTCAATGGTTTGCTCGCCGATTAAATCTGTCAGATTCATCTGTGCCTCCCCAAAGATATCCTGTTACTATGGTGCTGAGTGGTGCCTGAACTTCCTGCCCACACTATAGAATAAACCGCTATTTCAATAAGTAAGCATTATCTTTTCAAGAGAAAAATCTTCTATTTTCGCCATTAGTGGAATAAAATTTTTGACCTCCATTCCTCAATTTTGAAATACGGCGTCTTGAAATTTGGCCGGGGGGAGGTTCTCCCGGGGCTGATTATGAAAAGATTAATACCGACTTGACTCGCTGGTATGCCCGGTGTACCCTTTGTTTTGAATAATGGAGGCTCTTTTTACCAAACAAACGCTAAATCTCGCTTCAAAATGAAAAGGTTGAGAGATGTTTGGTATCGGTGAAATCATCGAATATGTGAAAACGCTGGGACTATGGGATTTGGTTAAGGCAAATATGCGAAAGTATGTATTTCTGCGTATAAGGCGTATTGTTTTGTCCTGGTCAGTCGAAAACCGGATGCCGCAGCCGAAGGCCTATCGCAAATTTCTTGAGGCCGTTACTATACGTAAAGGGACTCTGGCTGATGCCCGAGACCTCCATCGGATGATGAAAGAGCACCACTTGTGGCGCAGTGTGGGTGAACTGCGCCAGTGGATTGAAAAGGGCTATTTTTTGTCAATAGCCGTTTGCCAGGATAAGATTATAGGCTATGCGTGCGTGGGCGCTGAGATTCCTCGAAGGCATTCCATTTTTAAGAAAGCGATAAGTCTCAGGCCGGATGATGCTTATGGGGTGCACGCCTTCATAGTCCCCGCATACCGAGGCAAAATGGTTTACCACGCGCTTGCACTTGACACTTTCAGACGCGCCCGAGCCGCCGGATACCGAAGGATAGTGGCCACAGTTGACTCTCAAAACCTCGCCGCCAGGAGTTCCAATAAAAGATTGGGTATGGAAGAAATCGCCGAAGTGGAAATCACAAAAGTTCTGTTTTTGACACGAATGAAAACTCGCTCTCTGAAGCAAAACTGAGGCAGTCAGTTTTTATCTGGCCTACGCAATTTTTGGGGCCCTTACAGCGTAGTGTGCCGCGATGTTTCGAAGGATTGCGCTGTTGTATAGACGCCATGCGCAAGAGGAAATATATTTCACCTCCCCAGTGGCAGGGTCCAGGAAAGTTGAGACTACGGGACATTGCGCAAGCCGTTCGGTTTGTAGGGTGGCATCGTCCTGCATAGGCATAACGAGGACTTCCATCACCCCCCGCAGTTCAGTGTGGCGCAGGATAACATCCCGAAGATTGCGGCCGAGGACGAACTCCACTCCAAGCAGGAAGGTGTGTAAGACCTTCAGGGGGCCTTTGCCCTTGAGAAGCGGCCCCATCTTTATGTGCCGAAGGAGAATGGGCATCAGTGGGGCCGTGCTGCGCAACCATGCCACCTTCTGCTCCCAGCGAGATTTCGGCGAGATTGTTCCTGATAGTCTTTCGCCCATAGCGTTTCTTTGAGGTGTTAATCGTTTCTCGGCTGTCAGAAGAGCGCGGGCTATCTCGGGCATAGAAGTGCGCAAATAGCGGCTTATAGGCACATAGCTCTTACCGTCGGACAGTAATATATAGAGGCTCTCGCAATTAGGATGTCTTACGCCGGCTGGCAAAGGCCTCATCCTCAGACAGCGCATTACTGTGGGAATCTGGCTGAGGAAGTCCACAGGAAGGAATTCGGCTGTGCTGTCAGGAAAAGATTCTTCCACCAGAGACTCGACATCTTCCGTGTTGATGCGCTCAGGCGCGAAATCGAACTTTGTGATATCCCAGATATGGGCCAGGGGGAAAAGATAAAGTCCCCGGATGTAGTGACGGCGTTCGTGGCAGAACTGAAGCAGTTCGGGGAGTTCGTGGTCGTTTAAGCCTTTGGCGATTAATGTGGTGAGGATTACATTTGCGCCGCCTATCCGGTCAAGGTTCTCCAGGGCCTTTTGCTTGAGTTGCAGGGCCCTGGCATTGCCTCGAAGCAGGCGATAGGTTTCCGGGTTAGAGCCGTCGTATGAGAACAGAATGGTCACGCCGGATTCGATCAGTTTTCGGCAATATGCTTCGTTCGCCAATTTCAAACCGTTGGTTACAACTCGTGTGGCGTAACCATAGGATTTTGAGAGTTTGATGATATCGAAAAGGTCACTACGCAGTGTGGGCTCGCCGCCGGAAATATCCACATAAGGTCGGGGGTCATACTCAGCGAAGTGCTTGAATATCCTGTCAAAATATTCTATGGGCGGTTGGAAAACAAACCCCATGCTGGAAATGCTCTCAAGACAAATGGGGCAGTTCAAATTGCATCGGTTAGTAACATCTATGAGGATGACCTTGGGTCTTTGTCTGTGTTCGCAGTGCCGGAAGTCGAGACGGCAGTCCTGGGAGTGGTTGGTGGCGGCCAGGCTATGCTTTGTTGTGTAGCGCCTGGCGTGGGAGGAAATGAGAGTCTCTGTGAGTCCGCAGGAAGGACAATTCTTCACCAGAAATACCTTGCCCTCGCGTTGCACAGCCTTTGCGGCTACCAGACTATGGCAAGACTCGCAGAATGAACGGTTCATTTTTGTATATCCCAGACACTTCAGACTTCATATTGATTCATCCGGCAAAATAAATTAAAATTACAGCAAGAAAAAGGCGACTTTTCAAGAGCAAAAATTATTCTTTCAAATGGCAACAGAATAAAATTTGTCAACTGTGCCTTTTTTGAAACGAGGAGTCTTGAAATTTTGCCGGAAGGAGGTCCTCCCGGGACTGATTATGAAAAAATTAATACCAACTTGACTCGCCGTTATTGCTGTATATTCTTTGTTGTGAAGACCGCACAGGTATTCGCTGGCGACACAAATTGAATTTTCTCCCTGGAGAAATAAGGCCAGGAAATGCTTAATCCCGGCGAAATTATTGAATATGTTAAGGCGTGCGGTTTGTGGAATTTACTTAAAGCGAACATAGGGAAATATATATTCCTGCATACCAGGCGCATTGTTTCAATTATCACCTATAAAGATCCCCTCCCGGAGCCGAAAGCCTACCAGAAATTGCTTGCAGCCATTACTATCCGCAAAGGGACTCTCGCTGATGCCCGAGACCTTAATCGGATGATGAAAAAGCACCACTTGTGGCGCAGTGTGGGTGAACTGCGCCAGTGGATTGAGAAGGGTCGTTTTTTGTTTGTTGCTGTTCACAAAGGCGAGATTATCGGCTATGTCTGTGTTTGCCGCGAGATTCCTTCAAGACATTCAATTTTTGGAAAGGCCATTAGGTTGAAGCCGGATGATGCTTACGGGGTGCACGCCTTTGTGGTGCCGGAGTACCGGGGCAAAATGGTTTATAGCACCTTGGGATTGAAAATGGGTAGGGATTTGCGAGCCGCGGGAATTAAGCGCTTGGTGGTTACACTTGACCCCCTCAACTTCTCCGTCCGAACTGCCAACCGAAGACGGGGTATGAGAGAAGTCGCAGAGATAGAAATCCTGAAGGTTCTTTTTTTCACTCGCACCAAGGTCCTCTGGGTGAAACCGGAAGCAGTTGACCTTTTTGTCGGAAAAGTTGGTATCGAGGCGGCAAGTGAAAACTGAATGTGGATTTAATGCCGAGAGTTTTCGGGAAAGAAGTGTTTAGTTAGCGAGACTTCCGTAATGCAATTCGAAGTGGTGGGCGATAGTGGATTTGAACCACTGACCTCTTGCTTGTAAGGCAAGCGCTCTCCCAGCCTGAGCTAATCGCCCCAAAATGTCGCACGACGCAGGTCTCAAGTCGTCCGTCGTATATATCATAATCGGAGGGGATTATTTTACAAGCAAATTTTTCTGCCCGCATCTTTGCGCGTGTGGCGGCAACCTCCGGCGGAAAAGCACTTCTTTAATATCTTCCATATTCTTTTGCCGTATTATACATAACCTGAAGATGCTCCAGGGGCGTTCTGGGAGCGAGATTATTGGCCTCACGCAGGACAAATTTTCCGCCCTGCATCACTCCGCTTCTTAAAATGCGTACCACCTCCCGGCGGATGGCTTCGGGCGGGCCCTGGCGCAGAAGTTCTATATGCGGGCCGCCGTTGAGGCGCACTTCGGGCCCCAGCTCCCGCCGCATCTCACCAAGGTCTATGGGAAATCCGGTGTCAAATGAATACACATTTAATTCATCGCGGATGGTCTTAAAATGCCGCGAAGCATCGCCACAGAGATGAATGGAGTGCGGGCCCTTTCCCGCCAAAGCCTGGATTAAGCGCTTATGACAAGGAAGCACGAACTCTTTATATTGCCCAAGAGAGATAAGTTGGACGCTGTCATCGGCGAGGCCGAAGGATTCGCTCCTTTCCGGCTTGCCCAGAAACTTCCTCCAGGCCCGGATGCGCACGATGATGGCCTCGGTGAGAAAGGAAAGGAGTTTGTGCACATAATTCGGATCCAGGTAGAGGTCCATACAGAGATTGGTGGCCCCCCGCAGACTGGCGGCCAGGGTGAAGGGGCCATCGGTTCCGCTTGTGGCTCCCACGGCCTTAATGGGAAGGCCTTTATAAGTGAAATCCTTCTTCCGCTCGTTCATATATTCAAAGAATTCCATTTGTGTGCGCATAGAGCCGGCATAAAGCGGGTCCGGAATGCCCCGGTCGAAAAGGAGATTTTTCTTATTATCCGAGAGAATGGGCAGGATGTCCGGAACCTCTCCTTTGCGAAATTGCAACGGACAGCCGAGCCAGGAGGCCTCATAGTAATTCTGTAGGTCAACGCTGACCGACCAGCCATCCTGGGGAAGGCCCATCTCCTGGTCCTGTGGGAGATTGTGGCGCACCCAATCCTTGAATTCCACCTGGCTGCGAAGCATAACCTGGGGGTCGGTGGAGTAGGTCTGAAAATCTATGTCTCGCCTATTGATTTTCGGGTCCAGGATGAGAAAACGTGGATTTACGCCGAGCGTAACCGGCACGCGTATGGGCCTTCCAGCGCGGAAGGCCTCCCAGACAACTTTGACCTCTTCATTATGTGCTTTGAAATTGTTCTCAGACACAGTTATTCCCGAAGTGCAGCCAGTAGACCGAAGCGGCCAGTTACTCCCCCTGAGCGGCGATAAGAGTAAAAGAAGCGGTGATTACAGGCCGTACAGACTCTTGGATTATAGATATTTTGAGGGAGAAGACCCACGGATAATAATTGGGCTTCGCTCGCCTGCCAGAGGTCAAAAAAGAGCCGTCCCTGGCGTCGGATGAAAAATTTGGAGGCATAAAAATCGCTTTTTTCCCAGGCCCGGGCAAAGTCCTCTCCAACCTCATAGCAGCAAGGGCCGATGGAGGGCGAAATCCCGGCAAGAATTCTTTCCCGCCGCGAGCCGAAGGCCGCTTCCCAAGTTTGCAGTGTCTTGAGGATAATTCCCTCAAGAAGGCCTCGCCAGGAGGCGTGAATGAGGGCGATAGCGGGGATGGCCTCGTCATAAAGCAGAATAAGGGGACAATCCGCACCCAGAAGCAAGGGCACTGGGCCGCAAGTTCTGGTTATGAGGGCATCGACGCCGGAGACGGCCCTGGGCGGGCGTTGGGCTGCGCAGTCCTGAACGGGCAGGACGGCCACTTCAGCCTTATGAACCTGCTGGGACTGGACGAGCCTTTCCTCGTCTAAACTTAGAGCCCTGACCAGGCGCCGTCTATTTTCTTCAACATTCTTGGGTTCATCGCCAACTTTATAAGAAAGATTGAGCGAGCGATAAGCCGCGCGACTCACACCGCCCTGGCGCGTCGAGATGCCGTGGATTAGTCCTTTTTTATTCGAAAAGAGTGGGAATTTGTAGATCGAAAGGTTCTTTGTTTCTAAGTGATGGAGTCCAGAGAAAACAGAAGGTTCAGTTTTTCGCAAGCTTTATGCCTCTAAAGATAAATTTTCACGCAGGTTTCAGGAGGACCTTGATGCTATCGCTCTCGTGGGCACGGTTTATGGCCTTTTGCGCTTCATCCAGGGGGAAGATATCTGTGATTAAAGGTTTTACGGTCACCTGGCCTTTTTCAAGGGCAGCCAACGCCATATCCATAGGGCCGCAGCGAGAGCCAACGATGGTCACTTCGTTTATTACAATGGGTGCAAGATGAGCCAGGGTTTTTTCAGCCAGCGTGGTCTTGAGCACGATTATGCCCCGGGGCTTTACCAGGTCCAGGGCCATAGATATGCCCCCAGGCGAGCCGGTACATTCCACCACCATATCGAATTTGGCCTTGGGGATTTCACTCATCAAGGCGGTGGAGATGGCGCGCTTCTGGAGGATGCCCAGTTTATGAGGGTGTTTGCCCACGGCCAGAAGCCGGCAGCCGGTGCGGTCGAGTACCTGGGCCATAAGCAGACCAAGTTTACCATCCCCGAGGATGACCACATCCTCTCCCGGCCCGATAGAGGTCTGCCGCAGTATCTGGCAGCAGGCGGCAAGTGGTTCGGCAAAGACGGCGGTTTCGTTGTCTATTTTTTCAGGAATTATGTGTAGATTTTTCTCGGGCAGGGTGAAATACTCTGCAAAGGAGCCGTCGCGCTCTTTTATCCCCAACACGGTGCGGTCCGGGCAATGATACCGAAGTCCCGCCCGACAGTATCCGCAGCGGCCGCAAGAGCAGTTTATTTCGCCCACTACCCGTTTGCCCAACCATTCCTTGTTCTCGCAATAGGTAACTTCACCTACGAATTCGTGGCCCAGCACGCCCTGGAAATCCATATACCCTTTGGCAATCTCCAGGTCCGTGCGGCATATCCCTGATACAATCATCTTTATCAAGGCTTCGCCTGAAGGACGCCGCGGTCGGGGATAATCCGGCTCAAACTTCACGGATTTCCCGTCGTAGACTATGGCTTTCATCTTTGCTTCCCTGGCCTTAAAGGGCCTTTATCTTAATTTTGGGCCGTCAAAGGTGGCTTCTCAGAGAATGAAGGGAGGATAAGCACACTTAATAATTTACGGATAATGGCAGCCCAGGCATCCTCAGACAAGACCCCATCAGGATTAAGGAAACATAGATTTTACGATATTTTAACCTCCTTAGCATAGGGAACAGGATCTTTTATACCGGCTTCGTTGAAGGCCTTAAGGCGTAAGCGACAACTTGAGCAGCGTCCGCAGGCAAGGTCTTGGTTCTGATAGCAGGACCAGGTGAGATGTAAAGGTGCACCGAGCTGGACGCCTTTCTTGATAATCTCGGCCTTACTGAGTCCGATGAGCGGAGTCACAATCTCAATCTCGGTTTCAGGCTTTGTGCCTACCTCTATGAGGCGGTTGAAGGCCTCAAAATATTGCCGGCGGCAGTCCGGATAGCCTGGGGCATCAACCGCGGAAGCGCCTATATAAATCTTCCCTGCGCCCAGGGCCTCTGCCCAACTCACGGCAACCGAAAGGAAGAGGGAGTTGCGAAAGGGGACATAAGTAGAGGGGATTTGACTCGTAGGCGATGAAGCGAGGAGGGCCTCTTCCAGGGGCAGGTTTTCATTGGTTAGACTCGAACCGCCGATTTCTTTCAGAAAATTTAGAGTCACGAAGAGGCGGTGGGAAATTCGATAAAATGAAGCGATGTCCTCTACCGCCCGCCGCTCGCGGGCCTCTGTGCGCTGTCCGTAACTGGCGTGAAGTAGGGCGATTTCCCTACTTTCCTTTTTGGCGATGGCTAAGGTCACACAGGAATCCAGCCCACCACTGGCCAGCACTACGGCTAATTGCACAGTGGATTTCTCCATAAAGACTTTCCCCGCCCCGGCATAGGCTGAGCGTCTAACGGAGCCCCCAGGCTAAACGCCTCTTTTATTCGACCCCCAAATGTATTTATGAAGTTGTAGTTGCAGTCGAACAGGTAAGCCGTCCTCAAGCAGCCACTGAGCCAACTCCCGAGGCTCTATTTCTCCATAAGCAGGAGCGAAAAGTATGTGCGCTTTATTCAGGAGGTCAAGTTCTTTGATTTTTTCGCTCGCCCAATCATAATCTATTTTCTCGGCAATTACAAATTTTATCTGGTCTTTTTTGGCTAAATACGAGATATTTTCCCAGCGCATCCTATCTGACATTCCGCTGGATGGGCATTTGAGGTCCATAATCTTCACCACCTCAGAGGGAAGACGGGACATATCCAGGCTGCCATTGGTCTCTATCAGCACCTGATATGCATTTGAAAGAAGGAGCTGAATTAAGGGATGAACTTCTTCCTGGAGCAAAGGCTCTCCGCCGGTTATCTCCACCAGTTTGAGGTTGAATCTATCTATTTCTTTCGCCGCCTCCTCAGGGGCCATGGTCTGGCCCCGGGGGGCCTTCGCATAAGGGGTATCACACCAGCGGCAATCAAGATTGCACCCGGCCAGGCGAATAAAAGCGCAAGGGAGCCCCTGAAAGGTGGATTCGCCTTGAATACTCTTAAAAACTTCTGAAACTATCATTGGAACCTCTCACGACGCACGTCCGCCGACGCCCGCCGCAGGCGGGCGGGGCACCTGGGCGCCTCCGGCGCCCGACACACTTCTCACGACCCTCGACCTGAGACGGCCGACGTGGGACGTGCGACGGCATACTACATTCTCTCAATACTTTCAATCCCCAATAGATTAAGGCCGAGTTTCAATACTCTGGCCACATAGTCACATAGCATAAGCCGGCTCTCTTTGAGGCCGTCCATCGAAGGGCCGGAAGATGAAGTTAGCACAGGACAGGTTTCATAGAACCTGGAATAGCGAGTAGACAGTTCGTAAAGATAGGCACTGACAAGATGGGGCGCGAACTCGCTGGCAGCAGAAAGCACCGCCTCCGGAAAGCGCAAGAGACATTTGGCTAAGTCTCGTTCGCTTTCTTCTTGGAGGAGAAATTTGCCGTTTCCACGCCGGAGTTTTGCAATATTTATTTCGCCCTTGCGAAATATACTCTGGATGCGGGCGTAGGCATATTGTAGATAAGGGGCGGTGTTGCCGTCCAGGCGCATCATACGGTTGAAACTAAAGATATAATCGCTCTGGCGTGCCCCAGAGAGGTCGCAGTATTTCACCGCGCCGAGGCCTACGGCCCGGGCTATATCTTGCCGCTCTGCTTCCGAGAGGTCAGGGTTTTGCTCATTCACTATAGAAAGTGCTCTTTTTTCGGCTTCATCCAGAAGGTCTTCCAAGCGCACTAACCCTCCTTCACGAGTTTTAAGCGGGGTGCGGTCCTCTCCCAGGATGGTTCCGAAACCGATATGTTCCAAGCGAACTTCATACCCCCAGCGCCTTACCGCAGTGAAGAGTTGCTGGAAATGAAGTCGCTGGCGGATGTCCACCACATAAAGAATGAGGTCCGGCTTGAACTTTTCCATGCGGTATTTTATGGTGGCCAGATCCGTTGCGGAATAAAGCCAGGCCCCATCCCGCCTTTGGATAATAAAAGGCGCATCTGCCAGTTCCGGCTCGTCAAAAAATATGCAGATAGCCCCTTCGCTTTCTCTGGCAATCCCCTTTTCCTTTAGTTCTTTCACCACATCGCCCAGCATCGGATTATAAAAACTTTCACCTAAGGTGTGGTCGAACTTTACGCCCAGGCGCTGGTAAATCTTGTCAAATTCCATCTTGCTCCACTGCATAAATTCTTTCCATAAAGCCAAGTTTTGCTCGTGGCCCGATTGGAGTTTGGCGTGTTCCTGGCGGGCTTCCTCTGCTACGGCCTCGTCTTGTTGAGCGAGGTTGTATACCTTCTGATAGATGTGCTCCAGTTCGCCCAAGGGGTCTTTGGCCAGGGCCTCTTTATCGAGAAAGCGTTTGTAGCCGACGATTAGCATACCGAATTGCGTTCCCCAGTCGCCCAGATGATTATCAGTTATGACCTTATGACCGAGGAAGCGATAGATGCGACCGAGGGCATCTCCGATGATGGTAGAGCGAATATGGCCCACATGCATAGGTTTGGCCACATTGGGCGAGGAGAAATCTATGACCACGGTGAGCGGTTTTGCAGGCTCGGGCACCCCCAAGCGCTCTTGGTCATAAAACTCGCCCGCCTTTCGTTCTACCCAGGCCTCATTCAAGCGAAAGTTGACAAAGCCCGCTCCAGCCACCTCAACATTTTTGACTATGTCCTGTAAATCGGTGTACTTTTCCAGGCCCTGTCGGATTTTTTCGGCAATCTCTTTCGGTGAGAGACGGAGTTTATTGCTGAGGGAAAGTGCAATATTCGTTGCCAGGTCGCCGAAGGCCTCTTTGCGGGGGGCGCTGAGGACGATTTCCTCTGGTGGCAAATCTACGCCCAACTCCTGGCGCACCACGCGGGCCAACTTTTCACTTATTGTTCTTTTTGCTTCGAGCATCACCTTTTTTGGTCTTTGCTTTTTCTTTCCATTCTATCTGCGGCGCGTCGGCCCAGAGTTCCTCAAGTTGATAAAACTGGCGCATCTCCCGGTCGAAAAGATGCACCACCAAAGAGCCGAAATCCTGCAGTATCCAGCGCCCCTCTTCATAACCTTCCACGCCCAGTTGTTTTACTCGCTTCTCCTGCAGTGCTTGGGCAATTCCCTGAGAGATAGTCTGGAGTTGCCTGCGATTTCGGCCTGAGCAAATGACGAAGAAATCGGTAATGAAAAGGAGGTCCCGGATGAAAAGGATGATTATATCTTCTGCCTTTTTATCTGCGGCGACGCGAGCAGCGAGTATGGCTGCTTCCTGTGCCCGGGCTAAGAGGTTTGCGTCCTCAGGGGAGTAAGGACGAAGGCCCTTCACTTGAATGGTTGCGCCGCCACTACTTCTTTGTTTGGATGTCAAAACTTCCTATCCCACCCCTTTATTTCAGAAGGAAATATGGAGAAATTTGGCCACTACCGGTGCGAACTTCACCACCAAACCGGCCGACACTACCGCCACCATACTCATAAGTTTGAGCAGGATATTTAGCGACGGCCCGGAGGTATCTTTGAAGGGGTCGCCCACGGTATCGCCAACCACGCTGGCCTTATGGGCATCGGAGCCCTTGCCTCCTAACTGACCCCCTTCAATATATTTTTTGGCGTTATCCCAGGCCCCTCCAGCGTTGGCCATCATAATGGCTACGGCAAACCCCGCCGCCAGCGCTCCGGTCAAAAGGCCCATCACCCCGGCTACGCCCAAAATGAGCCCCGCCACAATAGGGATAATCAGGGCAAGTAGTGAAGGCAAAATCATCTCCCTCTGAGCGGCACGGGTGGAGATGTCCACACAGGCGGCGTAATCGGGCTCGGCCTTACCTTGCATAATCCCGGCAATCTCGCGGAATTGACGGCGCACCTCTTCTACCATCTTGCTGGCGGCACGGCCCACGGCCCGCATAGTCAAAGAACAAAAAACCAAAACCATCATCGCGCCCAAAAACATCCCCACAATAACCTTGGGGTTCATCAGATGAACATTGTATTTCTCTATGAAAAAGGTAATGCCGGCGGCTTTCAAATCTGCCAACCTACTTACCGCACCTTCTATAGGCACCACTTCGTCGGCTGCTCCTGAGGCAATCTTTACCAGGTTGGCCTTCACTTCCTGCAGATAAGCCGCCAGAAGCACCAGGGTAGTGAGGGCCGCCGAACCTATGGCAAATCCTTTGCCCGTGGCTGCGGTAGTATTGCCCAGGGCGTCCAGGGCATCGGTGCGTTTTCTCACCTCCGGACCCAGGCCGCTCATTTCCGCATTTCCTCCAGCATTATCGGCAATGGGACCGTAGGCATCGGTGGCCAGAGTTATCCCTAAGGTAGATAACATCCCCACTGCGGCAAGGCCTATGCCGAAAAGCCCCAAAGCAGGTTGGGTGAAACCACTGGCAAAAGCGAAACTCACCAATATTCCGCCCGCCACCACCAGCACCGGAATGCCTATGGACTGCATCCCTACTGAAAGCCCGGCGATAATCACCGTGGCCGGGCCGGTCTTGGCTTCTTCGGCTATGGAACGGGTGGGGCGGTAGCGCTCTGAAGTATAATATTGAGTTGACCAGCCAACAATCACCCCGGCCAAAAGACCGGTCAATGCCGAGACAGCGAGGCCTTTATGCTCAGGCAGAACCCATAAGATAACCAGTATGGCGCAAATGAAGGTGAGTATGGTGCTTAAATATACACCGCGATTAAGCCCGCGCAAGAGTTGCGCCTGACTTGCCTCCTCGTGTGTGCGCACCATAAAGATGCCCAGGATGGAAAAGAGAGTGCCCAGCCCGGCAATAGCCATAGGCACCGCGACGCCAGAAAATCCCAAACCCGCGGCAACCCCCAGGGTGCAGGTGGCCAGGATGGAGTTGCAATAGGATTCATAAAGGTCGGCGCCCATTCCCGCCACATCCCCCACATTATCGCCCACATTATCGGCGATGGTGGCTGGATTTCTGGGGTCGTCTTCAGGGATGCCGGCTTCCACCTTGCCTACGAGGTCGGCGCCCACATCTGCGGCCTTGGTGAAGATTCCGCCGCCCACCCGGGCGAAAAGGGCCTGAGCGCTCGCCCCCATACCAAAGGAAAGCATAGTCACGGTGGTTCGGGGAAGGTCGAACTTGAGTATCCTGGTGAGAAAGAGGAAGAAGATACTTATATAGAGCAGCGCCAATCCCACCACTACCAACCCCATAACCGCGCCGCTCCTGAAGGCCACCTGCAAGGCCCGGTTGAGGCTGGTCTTTGCCCCCTCCGTAGTGCGGGAGGAGGCAAAAGTGGCCGCCCGCATCCCCAAATATCCGGAAAGGGCCGAAAAGAGTCCGCCGGAAAGAAAAGCCAGGGGAGTCCATCTGGATTGTACCTTTAATGCAAAGGCCATAATGGCGAGGAGCACAGCGAAAATAACAAAAAAGATGGCCACCACTTTGTATTGCCGCCGCAGATAGGCATTGGCCCCCTGGCGCACAAAGGAGGCGATGGCTCGCATCTTTTCATCGCCCTCCGGGAACCCCATCATTCGTTTATAAAAATATAGCGCCATGGCCAGGGCGACGATGGCTGAAAGCGGTGCCAACCACCAGAGAGCCTGTTGCATTGCCATAAATATAATCCCCTGTCAGTTTATGGGCGAACTACAAGAGTATATTCGGCCCAGGCTCAGGGAGCCGGCTCCTCTTGTTTCTCACGGAGGAGCCTAATAAAATCCAGGGCGTCTTGATGACGGTCTTTGAGGTTTTCCGCGGTTGGATATTTGGAGGACAGTTCTTTCCATCCGCGAGCGGCCTCTTCCATATATGTGATGGCCTTAGCGTAGTCTCCCTCGAAGTAGGCCTGCCAGGCTTTGGCCTGCAAGTCCAAGATGCCAGGGACATTTTCATCAGGAAACCATTGAGCCGCAATGAGGGCTTGCTGATGGAAGTTTCTGAGAACAGCGAAGTGTGGATATTTGGGGATTAGTCTTTTCCACTCAGCGGCAGCCTTTTCCATATAGGCGACGGCCTTTTCAAAATCTTGCTTCCCAAATGCGTACCAGGCGACGGCCTCCATGGCGTGAGCCACATTGGTATCGAGTGCAAAAGGGCCAAAGGGGCCGTGATAGCCAATATCCCGGGCACGGGTGAAGTATTTGAGGGCTAACTCGGGAGCGCTTTGGCCTTCGGTTTCCTCTACTTGACGCAGGAAATACTCCCGATAATGGGGCCGCGTAAGGTCCACATAACGATAGATTCTGTGATAATAAAGCAAACCCAACCAGAAGATAAGTTCAGAGTTATCAGGGTTTTTGGCCAGACCCTCTTTGGCGAAATCTATGCCAGCCTCAAACCAACGCCATTTATCCTCTGCGCTATCCCAGTGCACGGAGATATTATGGCTCAAATTCCAAGAATTAAAGATCCAAACAGAGGGAAAGTTCGGCTGTAGTTTACTAATGAGTTTGTAAAGGGCGGAAAGTTCAAACCACTGGTGTCGGTCCATAAGATTGAGGGACCTGACCCAGAGGATGTCCACGGCAAGCCCCCGGAACCCGGCGAGTAGCACAGTGCCGGCAAAACTGGCCAGGTCCAATTCCCGATAAATCTGAAAGCCCGAGTCGCCCTGGGTTTTGCGGAACTTGTCTATTTCTCGTTGGATGAGCGAAACCAGGATGAGAATAACCCCTACTAAACAAAGGGTTTTTAACAGGCGTTTTCTGCGGCTCACTTGCCTACCTCCCGCCGCCTGAATATAAAAAAGGATACAGTTAAGAGTGAGGCGGCGTAAAGCAAGGCATAAGCGAGAAGCAGCAGTATGGCCCTAAGAGGGATATCGATTTTATCCGCCAGGAAATTGGCCGGTGCAAACTTGCTAAAATCGGGCAGGATATAACTTATGGCGTAGATGAAGTATTTAAGAATGGTATTGATTATCTTCACCACAAGTGTCTGCTCCGGGATCTCCACCGGCCCGTGCACATGGCCGATAATGGAGGCGCCAAAGACTCCGGTGCCGGGCTCGGTGAGGCTGTGAGCCAGTGCGCGCATCAATTCCACGATATTGCTGCAGAAATAAATGAAGAAGGAAAAGGTAACGCTTACCGGCGCGGAAAGAAAACTTGATCCAACTACCGCGATGGGCACTATTACCAGAAGTTGCAAGAATATTAACACGACCGACTTGAGAAAATTTATGGTGAAAGAGCCCGGCTTTTTCAGTAAAAAAAGGTCGCGAAGAGTTACGCCGAAGTATATCTCCGGTTCTTCCGCCGAGGCGACCACTTTAAGTGCCCCTGCGGGGGCAAGTATGCTCGCGGGAAATGACACGGTAAAGTTCTCGTAGGGTTTTAGCTTGGCCAAGGCTTCTTCCTTCTGGCCACTGGTCGGGTTTATAGCCACGAACTTCATTGTTCCCCCGGTGACCCTTCCTAATACCAGGAATCTCCCCTGCAAGGCAATCTCTTCAGCAGGAAAATCACTTATTTTTATCCCTTCCCACTGCCACTGGGCCTCCATCTTTCCGGAACCTGAGAGTCCTGCCATTTCGCCCGGAGGCACTTGAGCAGCACCCTCTCCTTCCGCCTGGTGAATGAGAGAGGAAGCATATAGCGGGATTTTGGCCATCAAGGGCTCTGCAAGACCTTTAGGCGCGGCCTGCAGGGCTACCAGGCGCACCACGCCGTAGGAAATAAGTGACATCAATAGCAGAATAGTCCCGGTCACTAAGATGAGACCCACCGTCTTGCCCAGGATATAGGCCAGCCGGCTCACCGGTTTAGTAAGCACACTGTAGATGGTCTTATCTTCGATGTCCACAGGGATGCTGGATGCGGCCAGGAATATGGCTACCACTATGGCGAAAAAGGTTGCGGCCTTAGAGGAGACGACCTGAACCAGTTTCAGCCGGTCGTCCGGGGTAATGGCAGGGAGAAATTGCAGACATCCCAAAAGCACCAGGGCCAGAAAGAAAATGACCAGGGGCGTTTTTTTCCTCAAAGAATCTTTGAAGGTGTGCTTAGCCAGGGCTGCTACGGTCTTCACTCTTGGTCTCCTCAATAGTCTTGAGGAACAGGTCTTCCAGGGTGCGCGAAGGATGTTCCGTGCTCACCAGTTCCGCGTCGTTTTCCCGGAGCAGGGCTTCGATTTTATCTCTCAACTCGGGAGAAATCCGCCGCACCCTTATTTCGAGAGTGTCCTTGAGAGAAAGGAGGTCGTCAACTTCTCCCACCACCTGAAGGTGGCCCTTATCCAGGATGGCTATCCGGTCGCAGACATCCTCCACATCCGCCAGGAGATGGCTGGACAGAAGAATAGTCTTCCCCTGTTTTTTGAGTTCGAGAATGAGGTCTTTTATCTCGCGAGAGCCGATAGGGTCTAAACCTACCGTGGGTTCATCCAGGAGGATGAGGTCGGGGTCGTTTATGAGTGCCTGGGCCAGACCAATACGCCGGCTCATTCCCTTGGAATATTCTTTGAGGGGCCGTTTGCGCGCAAAA
This sequence comes from Planctomycetes bacterium DG_23, assembly GCA_001302825.1. Lineage (GTDB taxonomy): Bacteria > Planctomycetota > DG-23 > DG-23 > DG-23 > DG-23. The sequence continues at coordinate 29,130 of LIZR01000008.1, forward strand.
GAGAGCCCCACGGTCTCGATGAGGTCGGCCACTCGCCGCTTTCGCTCTCGCCGGGGAATATGAAATATCTGGCCATAGAAATCCAGGGTTTCCTCGGCATTGAGGAAACGATATAGGTAAGATTCCTCGGGCAAAAAGCCGATACGGCTGTTAGTGGCCACATCACCCGGCGGATGCCCCAGGACCACGGCCTCGCCCGCAGTAGGGAAAATGAGGCCCAGGAGAAGTTTAATGGTGGTGGTCTTTCCCGAACCGTTGGGGCCTAAAAGCCCAAAGATTTCACCGCGATTAATACTCAGATTGAGTCTATCGATGGCCCGTACCTTGGGCCGCCCCCAGAAGTCCACATATACCTTGGTCAAATCCTTGGTTTCTACCGCGAAATCAGTTTGCAAATCTTCGCTCCTTTTCAGTGGCTACCGAAAGGGCCTGCGGGGGCTTTGTTCATTCCTTATCCTTTGTAATAAACGCTTCATAGCCTTACGCTGCTGGCGACGGCGGCGTTCGCTGGGCTTTTCATAGAAACTGGTGCGCTTAATCTCCTTGGTCAAATTTTCCGTCTCGCACATCTTCTTGAAGCGCCGCAGCAAGTGCTCCAAAGGCTCGTTACCCCGGAGTTTTACTTTAATCATACAACATCAAATCCCTTCTCGCTTTAAGACTCATTAATTCAAAATGCTAAAATAAAAAGGCTTCTCTCTACTGTATTATAATAATACCTTCGCAGCAGTTCAACAAAAAAACTTGAACTTAAGTGATTTTTCTCACTCCTTTAAGCCGGAAAGGGTCACCCCACTTATGATCTGGCGTTGCAGGGCAAAAAATACCAAAAGTGCCGGCAGAACCACCAGAGAAGACGCCGCCATTATATAATGGTACTGCACGCCGAACTGGTCCGCGAAAAACTGCAGCCCCACAGGCAGGGTGCGCATCCTGGGGCTGGAAGTAATTATCAAAGGCCAGAGGAAGGCGTCCCAGTTGGAGATGAAAGTGAATATGGCCAGAGTGGCCAGCGCAGGCTTCACCAAAGGGATAACCACGGTAAAGAAGATGCGCAGTTCCGAGGCCCCGTCTATGCGCGCCGCATCCAGAAGGTCATCGGGCAAAGTCAGCATAAACTGCCTCATCAAGAATACCCCAAAGGCGCTTACGAGCCCGGGAAAGGCTATCCCAAGAAAAGTATCCACCAGCGATAGTTTCACGCAAGCAATATACCAGGGAATGATGAGCATCTGCAAGGGCACCATCATCGTGGAAAGGATGCCAATAAAGATGAATTTCCTGCCCGGGAAGCGGAACTTGGCCAGGGCATAACCGGAAAGCGAAGAAAATAGCGCCACACTCGCGGTCACCGCCAGGGCCACGATGAGGCTATTCAGGTACCAGCGAAGAAATAGGCCCTGAGAAAGCACATAGCGGAAATTTTCCAGCGTTGGCTTGCGGGGCAAGAATGTAGGAGGCATCGCCTGTATTTCCGCAGGGGTCTTAAAGGCCGAAAGGAGCATCCAGATAAAGGGAAAAACCATTGCTATTCCCACCACGCCCAGGATTATGTAAATCACCCCATTCAGTATCTTGCGCATAACTTGCCCTCAATATTCAATTCTGCGCGAAAGCACCTTTATCTGAAGCAAGGTCACCGCCAGGATGAAGAGGAAAAGCACTATGGTTTCCGAGGCCCCGTAACCCATCCTGTACATCCTGAAGGCCGTCTCCTCTATTCCATAGACCAGGGTGCGGGTGCGGTTAAGAGGCCCGCCGGCTTCGGTCATCACATATATGAGCGCGAATGTCTGAAGCACCCGAATGAGGCCGATAACTGCCAGAAAAACCACGGTGGGATTAAGCAGGGGAAGCGTGACATAAAAGAAGCGCTGGCAGGGCCCGGCGCCGTCAACCTTTGCGGCTTCACTGAACTGTTCCGGTATAGTCTGAAGTCCGGCCAAAAAAATAACAATCTGGAAGCCCAGTTCCTTCCAGATTCTGACTGCGGCTATGGCGAAAATGGCCACATCCGGGTCTTTGAGAAAGGCGGAAGTGGGAAGGCCCAGCCCAATGAGCATTTGATTAAAAAGCCCGAAATGGGGCTGGTAAAGCCAACTCCATATATAGCCTACGGCCACGATGGAGGTAATCACCGGCGCGAAAAAGATGGTGCGAAAAAGGCCTACTCCCCGGCGGGCTTCGTTCAAGAGTAAGGCAAAAGCAAGGGATAGAACCAGGCTTACGGGAACCACGGTTGCGGCCAGGATAAGGGTATTGATGAGGCTTTGGATGAAGACCGGGTCCCGTATAAGTTCCCGATAATTAGCCAGGCCCACAAATACCTTTTCCTGAGAAAGCAGGTTATAGTGCTGGAGGCTAAGACTGAAGTTCCAGAACATTGGCAGGATATTGACCAGGAGGAAGAAAAGCGCCACCGGGGCCACAAAGGCATAAGCCCAGGCCATCTTTTTTCGCCCTATGGATGATTTAGGCAAAATCATTTCTGTCTTTCCTGAAAGAGCAACTCTTTGCCCTCCATTATAATTTCCCTGCCCAAGCCCGTCAACCCATAGACTTCCTCTCGAGTGACGAATGACGAGCTACGGATGATGAATTTTTGCTTTACGCTAAAAAAATTTGACAATCTTCTTCCTTCAACTTATACTCTGGGCAATTTGGGCCATTTGCTTGATTTGTATCTACCAGTTGCTAAAAGGGTCTGAAAGGAAGCTATATGTTCGAAAGAGAGATAAATCCCAGGCGAGTTACTCAGGCCGACCTGGTCGTGGGCATAGCCTCTCTTAATGAGGCCGACTCCATCTCTTATCCCACCAGAAAGATGAGCCAGGGGCTAAAAAAGTATTTTCCCGACCTCACTTCCGTGATTATCAATGTGGATAATAACTCGCCGGACGATACCCGGGGCGGATTTCTTTCCACGCCCACCCGGGTTCCCAAAATTTACATTACTACCCCGCCTGGTACTGCCGGCAAGGGATATAATCTGGAGAATCTCTTCCGCAAGGCCGTAGAACTGGACGCCAAGGCCGCCGTTCTCGTGGATGCCGACCTCAGGAGTATTACCCCCGAATGGGCCAAGCATTTTCTCCAGCCCATCCTTTCCGGCTATGACCTGGCCACACCCCTTTATGCCCGGCACAAATATGATGCCACTATTACTAACAACATTTGCTTTCCGCTGGTTTACGGCCTCTTATGCCGGAACCTGCGCCAGCCCATAGGCGGGGATTTTGCCCTTTCCAGGAGGCTGATTGAACACATCGTCCTCCAGATGTGGCACCGCACCACCGAGGAATACGGCATAGATATATTTATGAGCCTGAACGGCCTTCTGGGCGGGTTCAAGGTGGCTCAGGTAGGTCTGGGGGTGAAGGAGCATAAGCCCAGCGCCCCCAAACTGGGGCCGATGTTCATCCAGGTGGTATCTACAGCATTTCTGATGCTGCTCAAAAATTTTCCCGTGTGGCGCGGAAGAAAAAGAGTTGAGGAGGTGGAGAAGTTCGGCCTTAAGGAATTGGGTCCGGCGCAGAAACTCTCGGCGAACCGGGCGGTGGTGAAGACCCGTGCGCGTCGAGGCTATAAAGCCAATGCCCAAGCCTTGCAGCAATTCCTTTCGCCCGGGGTCTTGAAGGGGGTTAAGGGGGCCTTCGGCAAGAAAATCAAGATGGATAGTCCCTTGTGGGTGGATGTAGTTTACGATATGCTCTGCGCTTTCAGGGAGGCGGAAGACCGCGAGGCCCTGGTGGAGGCCCTGCGGCCTCTATATTTCGCCCGTATCGCCACATTTATGGACGAGACCTGGGAACTCTCTACACCCGAGGCCGAGGAGAAAATCCTGGCCCAGGCCAGACTCTTTCATCAGCGCCGCCAGGAACTTATCAGAAAATTAACCTGAACGCTCCGGGGCATTACTCATCTATTATTCGTCATTGAGTCGCGAGTGACGAATGACGAGTAACGAATGACGGATTTGTGTATGTCTAAACCATCTGTGGCATTAGTGCATTATTCGGCGCCGCCGGTGATTGGCGGGGTGGAATTCGTCCTGGAAGAACAGGCCAGACAATTCCTGGCCGCCGGATTTCCGGTTGAAGTAGTGGTAGGGGAGGGCGCAAGATTTCACGACCAAATCCCCTTAACCGTGGTCCCGGAACTGAGCACCCGCTACCAGCCGGCGCAAGAGGCCCTGGCTCGCTTATCCCAGGGCGACCCTCTTGATTTCAAAGAAGCCGCGCAGAACCTCACCCGCCGCCTGGCCCACATTGCCAGCGATATAAATTGCATAATTATCCATAACATCCTCACTATGCATTTTAATCTCCTGGCTACGGCGGCCTTGGCAGGTCTCATCGCCCAAGAAGAGGAAAAGAAATTCATCGCCTGGGTGCATGATGCTACCTTCAACGACCCGGATTATGCTGCCCAGCGCCGCGGGCAATATCCCTGGGAGATAATCTCCAGGCCCATTCCTCAGGTTATCTATGTGGCCATAAGCCAGCGCCGTAAGGAGGAACTGGCAAGGCTATT
>LIZR01000043.1 GCA_001302825.1 Planctomycetes bacterium DG_23
TTGGCCTTGCCCTGCTTATCCACCGAGGTGGCCAGAACTATCTGCTCGGGATATTTCCTCCCAATGGCCTCACCTACTGAAACTTCCCGCATCTTCGCCTCCTTGCGTCATAGCAATAGCTTAATTAGCCAGATTGCCACTGCCATTATAATAAAAAATATGGTGAAACCAATCTCCCAGCGCCGGTAGGTTGGCCCCCATTGTGCCGACAGTGGCCTGTAAAAAAAGGAATAACCAATGCAAAACGCGGCAAACAATGTCATAACCCATTCATCTCGATCTCCTGCCGAGATAAATAAAGGGAGCCACACGGAAACACCCGCTGCGGCCACGAGTGTCAGGAAAGACTCAGAGCAGCCCCTCTTCTCAGTCGCAGATACAGGGACTTTCCGCTTCATCATCTCTATGAACTTTTCCATTTCTTCTACGCGTCTTATGCGAGGACCTTTCAAAGGATTCAGGACTAACCCCACCGGGATACCTCTCGCATCTAATTTAATCACCCATTTCTTAACTTCGGTGAGGTTAAGATTTGCCATCATTTTCTCTCCACGCATAATCTTCAGGTTTTTCCCCTCAAGGATGTAATAGTTTTTTTTCTTTAATTTGGGCCAATACCAGACCATCGCCAACATGTGAAATCCGAATAAACTCAGTATTGCGCCGTAAATAAGAAAAATCGATGACACGGCAGACTGCAGCGTTCCTCTCCACGCGAGATAGATTACCAGCAAGATTACGCCCATAGCAGTAAACAATATAGGCGGATAACGCTTATAATCCTCCAGTTCCCTATCAGAATAACGAAATTCTGCCAACTCTTGACTATCGCCTTTCTGGACGAGTTTTTCTTTTTCCATCGCCCAGCTCCTTCACTTGCTAATACGCTGGACCTCGATTGTAAGGCCGCTTCAAATTTCCTCTCTGCAAAAATGAAAGAGTCCAGCACAAAATAGTGTCACTATTCCTCAAATTCTATCTGCAGCGGATGAGTGAGTTTCTGATAGTAATCCTTAATCCTGGTGGCAGCAAGTTCTGGCTCTTTCTCCACGAAAACGAGATAGGCCACTTTCTCCCGGTAGGTCGAGCCTGCGGCCACATCCAATAGCGTGTAGGGCTTTGGCCTATGAAGGCCCATAACCAGCCCCCGCGTCCAGTAGGTGATGCCGTAGTGGCAGTAGATATAAAATTTATTTTCTACCAATGTGGACGGACCGGCCGTAACCGCAGGGCCGCCCGAACGTTCGTTAGCATATTCCAGGTTGAGCCCGGCGAAGACCAGCCCCGTCTCCTTATTTATGAAGGCCAGCCACGGCACATCCGGCGCAAGTTCCGCCAGAGGCTCGGTCACTTCTTCCGGCTCCTCCAGACCTATTTCCTTAACATACTCGTCCTCCTGCCAGATGAGGTGGGTGAATAGGTCGCTATTAAAGACCATCTCGCCGTTGCGCAGGGCATAGACTCTAATGGGCCTTTTCACCCGTGTCTCCGAGGCCATAACGAAATAAGGCTGCTCCAGGTAGAAGATGTAAGAAACTCCTGTGTAAATGTCAGGGAAGTTGCGCAGGTCACCCCTGCGCAGCACGCCGCTGGCCACGGCCCCGGTGAAACTTACCATATTAGGCGGCATCTCCCAGTTCCAGATATGACTCCAGCGCGGGACCAGCTCGCCGGTGCGAGTAGTGGCGGGATAGCAAACATCCGGCGTCCAATGCACATTGCCCTTGGGGCTGGTGAGGACCATCTCCTCTTCGGCCTTAACCACAATTTCGTCAATCTGGCCGCTTTCTTCTATGGGCTGGCCGTATTCATCCAGGCGGGGCACATTGATGTTAACCCGATAAAAGGAATTTTCCACGGACATCGCAGCGCCGCTGACAAAAGTCGACAAAGCCCCAGTATATAAGCGGTCCGGAGGATTTGGGTTTCCCCAATAAATGCGGAATTTCTTCTTCCCGCCAGGTTCCATATCCGTTAAAAAAACGATGCGGGCGTAGAGTGCAGCCGGGCGTCGAATTTCATCATAGATCTGGCAGGGCACTTCTTTCCAGCGTCGGCGTCCTACCTCTTCCGCTACGCGTACCTCTTGGGATAAGTCAGTTACTTCTTCCGCATCAAAGGTCATATAGATGTGCACCGGTTCTCTTTTTCGTTCCAGCCCGGCAGTTTCCACCGCGGTTACTTCTTGATAATAGCGCCAGGGGCGAAAGTTGGTCAATAAGACGCTTGATGGCACAAATCTTCCTGGTTTGGCTGCCTTTTCTTGACGGCGTCGAGCGCAGCCACTCTCCAAAACCAGGCAAATGCCCAGGAACAAAATTACATAAGCAGATTTAAAGCATTTCATTTTTCGCCCTGCCTTAAACAATCCGCAGACTGTTTACGAGAGGCTGACTTCGCCAAAGACTTGGATTTGCGAGCGGCCTTTTCCACGGCCTGGATAAAGGCCCCGCGGATACCCTTTTTCTCCAGCACAGCCAGTCCTTCGATGGTGGTGCCCCCAGGCGAGGCCACCATATCTTTGAGCCTTTCCGGATGCTCGCCCGTTTCCAGAACCATTTTTGCCGCCCCCAGGGCCGTCTGGGCGGCAAGCCTCAAGGAAATATCCCTGGGTAACCCGGCCTTGACTCCGCCCTCTGCCAGCGCTTCAATCACCAGAAAGATGTAGGCCGGCCCGCTTCCGCTTAAGCCGGTTACCGCATCCATAAGGCCTTCATCCACCTGAACCGCAACACCCAGCACCCCTAAAATCTCCTGCAGGAGTCTTCCATCCTCAGAAGTGGCATTTTTACCCAGGGAAAAGGCTGCAGCCATCTCCCCCACTAAAGCCGGGGTATTGGGCATAACTCTTATCACGCGTCGGCCTTCCTCAAGTTGCGCTTCCAAAGCCTCAAGTCGCACGCCGGCAGCGATGGACACCACCAGATGCTTTTGCGTCACCACATCTTTTATTTCTCTTAAGACCTTGGACACCGCGTCCGGTTTCACCGCCAGAAAGATGACGGAGGCGTTTTTCGCCACTTCCTTGTTATCAGAGAAAACTTGAACGCCTTCCTTGGCGATTTTCTCTCTGGCTGTTGCATCCGAATCGCACGCCACCACATTTTGCACATCCACTGTGCCGGCCTTGATAAACCCCCGGATGAGTGCCGAACCCATCTTGCCTGCACCGATGAAGCCTATTTTCTCATCCAGCATCTTGCCAAGGCCTTTCATTAAAATTGGGCAAGCCCGGTTAGAGGCTTGGCCTCTGACCGGGCAAATTAAGGGAAAATTGCGGAGGTGTCAAGGGAAAAAAGCGGGGTTAAGCCGCTGGTCGTATGATATACTTCCCACCTGAGAAGCGAGCGAAGTTTTACAGTTGCACTTGCCAGGAAGATGAGTAAAATTAGAATTTTGTGGGCAAAGAAGAGTTCGAAATCCTTTCAAAAAGCGAATTGAGTAAGGAGGAAATCTGTGGCTGGGTCAAAGAGCAAGATAATAGCCGTTTTTGTAAGCGCAGGGCTTATTATCCGCGTGGCTGCCTGGCTGTCTGGCGGTCCGGCAGTTGCCGGACGGACCGCCTCCCTGGCGGCCCCGTACGCCGTGGATGCTACTGCGCAGGTTGAGCGAAATGAGGTCTCAGAGGAGGTGGAATTGCTCATCGCTCGCCTCAAGCAAGGAGGGAGAAGGAGGTGGGTTCCAGAAGAAATAATTCACTCCTTAATTGCCATAGGTGAACCCGCCATAGCCCCGCTAATTGAATGTTTCAAAGATGAGGATAACTGGGTTAGATGGTCTGCAGCAACTATCTTAACCAGGATAGGCGAACCGACGATAGAACCGTTATTGAATGCATTAGAGGACAAACACAAATGGGTCAGAGCTCATTCCGCCTGGGCCCTGGGCGAATTGAGGGAAAGAAGAGCGGTGGAGCCGCTTATCGCCCGTCTTAAAGATGAAGAGAGACAGGTAAAAGTTTACGCGGCCTGGGCTTTGGGCAAGATAGGAGATAAAAGAGCCATAGACCCCCTCATCGAATGTTTTAAAGATTGGGATGGCTGGCTTCGACATGGCGCTGCATTGTCCTTAGGAGAAATAGGGGACCCCCGGGCAGTGGAGCCGCTCATTGAGAGCCTCAAGGATGAGGATAAATGGGTCCAGGCGGGTGCGGCAGAGGCCCTGGGAAAGGTCGGCGATAAACGAGCCGTTGAGCCGCTCATCAGCAAACTCGAGAGCAGGCACTGGACGGTTCGCAGATACGCCGCCGAGTCCCTGGGCAAAATCGCCGATGAGCAAGCAGTATATCCGTTAATCCTTGCTCTCAGGGATGAGCATCCGTTAGTCCAGGGACACGCCGTCGAGGCCCTGGGCAAAATTGCGGACAGTAGAGCAGTCGGCTCGCTTATCAATCACCTGCAAGATGAAAATTGGTGGGTGCGCAGGCGCGCAGCCACAGCACTGGGACAAATCGGCGACAAGCGGGCCATCCAACCGCTGGAAAACTTGGTTAAGACAGAAGAGCAAAAATATGTGATAAAGGCCGCCAAGGAGGCACTTAAGAAACTGAAGGCCAGTTAGACTTTTTGCTCATCGCGGCTTGCCCGCCCAAGCCCCGCCGAACCCGCCAGACGCTGGGGCACGCTCTTTCCGCCTTCGGCGGGGGACAGGCGGCTTGGTCGCCTCCGGCGACCTTTGCGGCCAGGGGCGGCCGGGCTTTCGACCTGCAGGCCGGGCTTTGTTCCTCTGGTATTTGAGTTTTCCCTTGACAGCTCTCCTCTTTTTCCTTAACTTGCTCTCTTGTAATTTAGAGTGCTTCAGAAAGGAGATGGGATGGCAGCTTCGGATGAGGTGGGATTTGGGGTGGTGGGTCTGGGTATGGGGCGCTCAAGGGCCAGACTCGTCAAAGAAACGCCCGGTGCCACGCTCGTTGCGGTCTGTGATAGAATAAAGGAAAAGGCCCAAGCAGTGGCCCAGGAACTTGAGGTAGAATATTATCTTGACTATAGAAAGATGCTCCAGCGCGATGATATTCAGGTAGTTATGGTGATGACGCCGTCTGGACTTCACGCGCCAGTAGCGATTGATGCGGCAAAGGCGGGCAAGAATGTGGTGGTGACCAAGCCTATGGAGGTTACCGTAGAAAAATGCGACCGGATGATTGAGGCCGCTGAAAAGGCCGGTGTAGCACTTATGGTAGATTTCGGCAATCGCTATCGGCGAGAGATGCAGCAGATAAAGGCGGCCATAGATAAAGGAATTTTTGGCCGTCTTCTTTTTGGTGAAGTCTGTTTGAGATGGTATAGGAGCCAGGAGTATTACGAGCGGGGCGGCTGGCGGGGCACCTGGGAGATGGACGGCGGCGGGTCGCTCGCCAATCAAACTATCCACCAGATAGATGTGCTCCTCTGGTTTATGGGAGATGTGGCCAAGGTGCAGGGGAAATATGCGGTTCTTAATCACCAAATAGAAACCGAAGATATGGGAATGGCGCAACTTGTCTTTGCCAGTGGCGCTCTGGGCCGCATCCTGGGCACCACCACCTATCCCATAAGCCTTCCGGCCAGAGTGGATGTATTTGGCGACAAAGGTGGCGTATCCACTGCCAACGGAAAAGTAGAGGCCTTGCATTTTCCTAAGGAAGTGGAGCCGGCGGAACTGCCTGAACCTGAGGGCGCAGCCAATGTGGTCGAAGATGCCATTGGCGTTTTGCGAGAAGGCAAAAGGTGCGCCGTGGATGGTCCCGAGGGCCGCAGGTCCGTGGAACTCTTGTCTGCCATCTACGAGTCCGCCCGTCGCGGTGAAGAAATAGAACTATGACTTTACTCATCCGTCATTCGAGTGACCCGTTCAAGAGTCCGAAAGAGCCCTTCAGGGCTCTGAGGAGCGGGTTACGAATGACTAATTTCCCCTGCCGGCTGGCAGGGAGGTATTTATGCGCTGGACACAAGCCTTCATCCCTACACTTAAGGAAGACCCGGCAGAGGCCGAGATTATCAGCCACCGATTGATGCTGCGCGCCGGCCTCATTCGTAAAGTAACCTCAGGGGTATATAGTTATCTTCCCCTGGGCTGGCGGGCACTGCGCAAAGCCGCAGAGATAGTACGCCAGGAGATGGATAAGGCCGGGGCGGTGGAGGTGTTCCTACCAGTACTTCAGCCGATTGAATTACTCAGCCTCTCTGGTAGAGTGGCCGATTTCGGGGAGGACCTCTTCCGACTCAAGGACCGACATAAGAAAGAATTAGTGCTGGGCCCTACACACGAAGAGGTCATCACCGACATAGTCAAACAGCACATAAATTCCTACCGCGGGCTTCCGGTAAATCTCTATCAAATACAGACCAAATTTCGCGACGAGGTGCGGCCGCGGGGCGGGGTCATCCGCACCAAAGAATTCTTAATGAAAGATGCCTATAGTTTTGATGTGGATGAAAAGGGTCTGGATAAAAGTTATCAAAAGATGAAAGAGGCCTACTCGCGCATCTTTGAGCGGGCTGGGCTAAAATGTGTAGTGGTAGAGGCAGACCCGGGTGTAATGGGCGGGGGGGAGAGTGAGGAATTCATAATGCCCTCAGAGGCGGGTGAGGGCGCTTATGTGGCTTGCGAGAAGTGCGGCTATCGAGCGGTTCTGGAGAAGGCCGCGGTGGCTGCTCCTCCTAAAGGAACCGGCAAGTCCCAAGCCTTAAAAGAAGTTGAGACGCCGGGAATGACCACCATTGCCCAGGTGAGCGAATTCTTGGAAATAGGTGCGGAAAAATTGGTGAAGACGCTCATCTATCTTGCCGATGGAAAGCCGGTGGCGGTTCTGGTACGCGGAGACCACGAGGTAAATGAGGCCAAACTTGTTCGGGCACTCGGGGTCAAGGAAATCTCTCTTGCCGATGCCACCACCATTAAGCGGGTTTCTGGCGCTCCGGTGGGGTTTGCCGGGCCTGTGGGCCTTGAGGCCCCCATAGTTTGTGACCAGGCCGTGGCTGTATCGGCGAATTTCACTTCCGGGGCCAACAAGGCCGATTTCCATATTCAAAATATTAACCCGGGACGCGATTTCAAGATAGAGAGGATAGCCGATATCCGTATGGCCATCCAGGGCGACTGCTGCGCAAATTGCAAGGCGGAACTTGAATTTGCCCGGGGAATTGAATTGGGCCAAATATTCAAGTTAGGAACCAGGTATTCTGAGGCCCTGGGCGCGACATTTCTTGATGCCGCAGGTGCGAGCCTCCCCATGGTGATGGGCTGCTATGGTATAGGGATTAACCGCATCATAGCCGCGGCTATTGAGAGTTCGCACGATGAGGCCGGCATTATCTGGCCGGCAGCTCTTGCCCCTTATGAGGCGTTAATTCTCCCTATAAATCTGAGCGAGCCGAGAGTAGCCCAGGCCGCAGAGGACATTTACAAACGGCTGGAGGAGGGCGGCGTGGAGGTGCTTTTTGACGACCGCGAGGCCGCACCCGGAGTGAAATTCAAAGATGCAGACCTCATCGGCATCCCCGTTCGCATTACCATAGGCAGGCATTTCCTGGCTCAGGGCGAACTTGAGATAAAGAAAAGATGGGAGAAAGAGGCCAGTTTTTGCCCATTAGAAGAGGCCGTGGGCCGGGTGAAGGCTATTTTGGAAGGCGCACAAGGGCCTTCTTAGGCCAATAATTCTTTAGTATTTCTGCTTGACATTTGCTGATTTCGTGATATACTTATAACAGAAAATTAGGAAGAATCCCCGATAAAGGCAAACCTGTCGGGAGACGGGGACGCAAAGCCGAGGGGCCCGAACAAGGGGAAGCCCGGCTGCCGAAGGGATAGGCAAAGCAGAATTGAGCCCTGCTCCTGACTGGGGAGTGGGGTTTTTTTGTTATGAAAACTTCCTCAAGAATGAGATTCAAGCCCAGCCAACAGGCGATGACCCTAATCGAAGTTATGATTGCCGCAGTGATTATTGTCATTGCCACACTTGGTCTTCTCCAGGCGTTTGCTCTTTCCACCCGGCTCAATGATGAAGCCAAGGAAAAGACTATCGCTATGGAGGCCGCCAGGGAAAAACTGGAGGAACTGCGCGCCTACGAGTTTCAAGAAATATACCGGGTGTACAACTACGACTCTTATGATGACCCGGGCGGCCCGGGAACGGGTCCAGGGCCGAATTTTGAAGTTGAAGGCCTCAATGTGCGCCCGGGAGACTATGACGGTATGGCCGGAAGGATTGTATTTCCGGCGCGCGAGACTGTGGTGGACGCTGAACTGGGCATGCCACGGGATTTAAACGGCGACGGCTTCGTTACCGACCACGATATTTCCCTGGATTATATAGTTCTTCCACTAAGCATATATGTGGAATGGTCTGGGCGTCAAGGACCGAGAGAGATAAGACTTCAGACCCTTCTGGGGGAGAGGAGTATGCCGCAGTGACTTCGTCCCTGAGGTTCCAATGGAGGCAAGGAGGAAGACAGATGGTCAAAGAAAAAGATGGGCGGATTTATCGCAAGAGGGCAAAAAGAGGTGGTTTCACCTTATTGGAGTCGGTAATAGTTGCAGGCTTCGTTATGATGCTTATGTATGGTGTTCACCTGATTATTGACAATGTTCAGGGTCATTATTTTACTGGGTCTGCACTGGCTGCCTTGCAAGCCCAAAGTCGCGTCGCTATTGACCGGATTGCGGACGAGGTGCGGGAAACGGGCGGGGAGGTGCTCCTGGATGCCAAGGGATTTCCTCTGGTTGAAGGTGCCACCTACAATACGGTAATCCTGCGGCGCAATGCGGGTTATTCTGGGGGCATAGTATGGGGAGAGATGATTGCCTATACCTTTCGCTACGCCCAGAATGAATATCCCGATGGACTGGATAATGATAATGATGGTCTGGTAGATGAAGGGGAAATCGTTCGCATAGAGGTTCCCCAAGCCAAGGCTGAGGAGATACTGGCCATTTGGGAGTCCTACAGCGGGGGTCTCACTGATGATAGCGCCGACGCTGATGATGTTGACGATTTGACAGAAGGGGACCTTTTGCTTCGTCTTATGGCTGACGAAGCACCGCAGGTGGTAATTTGTCAGAACTTGAAAAAGCAGGCACTGCATTTTGTTCGGTTTGACGACCAGGATCAAATGAAAGTTGCCATATCTGCCCATTTCCGGAGAATTGATGAAAACAAGCGGCTTCTGGGGGTGAGCGGCGATACCGTGGTAGCTTTGCGCAATCAAGGATAGCAAAGGAGGAAGTTATGTTTCGATTAGAAAAGCGGGTCTGGAGGAGAGAGGCCGGAAAGAAGAGACGCCAGCGGGCACAGGTGCTTTTATTGGCCGTCTTGGTCGTGATTATTATTTCGTCCCTGGCTATTTCCTATGTGTATTCCAGTTTTGCCCAGGCCTCGACAATGGAACGAAGTTATCAGCGCGAGCGGACCTTCTACATCGCCGAGGCGGGCATAGATGCCGCCCTCACGGACATTCGCACCGGGGGCACGGGCGTGGTTTCCGAGGATTTTGCCGGCGGCCATTACGATGTCCAGGTTGAAGTCCTTTCGGGAACCTTACCTTTTATTGCTGGCCAGGGGCCAGGCGACGGCGATGATACAGAACTACTGGCCAGAGTTATTTCCACCGGGACTTTGAGTGAACACAGTGTGGCCATTGAGAGCGTGATCCTGGGGCGCTCCTTCAGCCCGCATTTGGCAGGGGATGTGAATGCCGCCATCACCACCACCGGGGATGCCACCCTTCTGGGAACATTAACCGTTGATGGCCGCGACCACGAAGGTCTCTTTGACCGAGAATATACCGGACATCCTAGCGATGAGATAGCTGTGGTTGGTGATGGTCTTTATGGCGTGAGTTCTGGAGGCAATGTTCAAATTTCAGGCAATGCCGAGGTGGGAGGCCTGGGTATGGAGCCCTACCAGGGTTCCGATGCATGCGAGGAAAACCACAACTGGGCCAATAATACCGACGATGATGGGGATGGGTCGGTGGATGAAGAGGCCTGGGATGGCGTAGACAACGACGGTGACGGTCTCATTGACGAGGACATCAACACCCCTCCCGACTCGCCCGAAGCGTTCCTGGGGATTCCGCCTGATTCCCTGCGTATGGCCGCTGTTCTGGCCGGGGCCTATTTCCGGGATGACCAGGCATATCATAGTTGGTATATGGATAACGACAAGAATGTTCCAGGCGGGATAGTAGTCTTCCTCAATTTAGATTACATTAGCCCCTTAGATTTTGGGAGGGATTTTAACTACGAACCTTCTATTGTGGTGATATCAAACGATCAAGACAACGCCCAAGCCAAGAATCTCCACGGCTTACTGAAGGGCATAGTGGTTGGCGATGACATCTCCCATGTAAACGGAGACTGTACGATTTTGGGCGCTATGCATAGCTGCGTGGCAGAGCTCGTATTAGATGGCGTTGGCGGTGGCAATGCTGAAGTCCTTTACTCAAGTGAGGTTCTTAACCGGATTCCCAACTTTGACAGTACTGTAGTACTTTTCGCAGTGACTTCCCATCGCATAGTGGCTCTGCCAGGGAGTTGATAGGTTAGCCCGGTATTTTTGCAGGGGGGGGATTTGTTCCGCGTTGACCTACCTTGTGCTTAAGGCAAATCAAGGATAAGTTCCTTCCATCATTTTGTTGGCCCTAAACGTTTATCGGTGTCTTCAATCTGGCTTCATTTTTGCTCTCTTATTTTCCTTCTCATTCCTGGAGGCAGTATTTCCCTATAGATTATCATTTTATGTAATGTTGCCAAATAGAGAGAAAAGTCTGGTTTTTTGTAGACAAGTGCATATTTTATTGGTATAATATTGGACAGTCCTTAATCAAATCTCTTGATAAAGGCCGACCCGTCGAGAGGCCGGGGCGGAAAGTCGTGGGACCTTAAAAGGGCATTTCGGTTGCCGAAGTGATAGGCGAAATCAAGCCCCGCTCTCGGCTGGGAGCGGGATTTTTTTATTATGAAAATCATATCTAAAACAAAATTTAAACCAGGTAAGGAAGGAATGAGCCTGGTTGAACTTATGACGGTGGTGGTGATTTTGGCGGTGGCCCTGTTGGCATTGGTGGGCTCGCTCTGGTTTGCTTCCCGGCTGATCAGACAAAGTGGGGAGGTTAACATAGCCAAAAATGCGGTCCGGGGAATAATAGAGTCTATGCGTATGTATGATACTGACTGCATCTATGCTTATTATAATAGCGACCCCGGGGACGACCCGAACGGTTACGGCACGGCCCCCGGCAATGGCTTTTCAGTGAAAGGCCTGGATCCGCAGGCCGGAGACGACGATGGCTTTGTCGGCAAGATTGAATTTCCCGAGGTGCTCTTTGGCGGGAGAATGGTTCTATCCGAGATAGTTGCCGAAGCAGAGTTGGGTATGCCCAGAGACCTCAACGGCGACAACGATGCCGCAGATGTGGATGTATCTGGGGATTACAGGCTCTTGCCGGTGACGGTGCGTGTCCAGTGGAAGAGTTACCGGCCGCAAGAGATTCGTATGCAGACTTTTATCGCTGAAAGATATGAGGCGTCTCAATAGCAGAACCTTAAAGCCAGGTATCTTTGTTCCGTGCAAAAAGGATAAGAAGTGGCGCGTGAGGTGAAAAAGATGTGTTTGGTTTCGCCCAAAATTATGAAAGAAAAAGCCTTTACCTTATTAGAGATTGTTGTGGTTATGGCCATTTTTTTGATCATATTACTAATGGTTTTTGCGGTGGCGGACCGAGGGACGAAGTTTTACTACACTGCCTCGGCTCTGGCCTCCCTCCAAGAGACTGGCCGCAAGGCCCTGGATAGAATGGCCACCGACCTGCGAGGCACCGGTCTTAGCATCGTCACCGATAGTCAGGGCCAGCCTTTGGTGCAAGGCCTCTCCTATCAGGAAATTCGCTTTCGCCGAAATCCAGGCTACGGTAATGACGGAATTCCTTGGGATGAAGGCGAGGCTATAGTATATCGCTTTGATTATGACACTGGGGAGACGGATAACGAAGTGGATGACGATGGCGACGGATTGATTGACGAAGGGGTAATAGTGCGGGTGGAAGATGGTTCCCCTGCTGAGATAGCCCACAATGTGAAAGAAGGAGGCTTGAGTTTCATTCTACAGGGCTCCCGCATTGTTATGACAGTGGAATTGCAGGATATAGATGAGAACCGGAGGTCGTTAGAGGCTTCTGTTGATACTATAGTCTATCTGAGAAATCCTTAGTGATGCAAGAT
>LIZR01000044.1 GCA_001302825.1 Planctomycetes bacterium DG_23
TCGGCTGATTTTTTGACCCAGGCTGCGAAGTGCTTTTATCTTATCGGTGGCATCTGTGCCTTTTTTTCGCAGTTCGGCCACATCCTCGGAGCCGTTTCTTCTTTCTTTTCGCAAACCTTCCACTTCAACCAGAAGGCGCCGGCGGCTCTCATCCAGTGAGAGAAGTCCCTCCAGACTTACTTTCTCTCCGCGCAGAGTGAGCCTTTCTTCAACTTCGCCCCTTTTTTTTCTTATGCGCCTTATGTCAAGCATTACTGAAGTTTCCTCTTTCTCTGGGCGTGTTCTTTGGCCTGGTGCATAAAGGCCTCAATGCGGGTGAGTTCGCTGGTTTGCTCTAAACCGTCAAAGGCGAGTTTAAGCACCGGGATGTTATCATAGTCACGACGGAAAGGCTCCAGGAGGGTATTCACGATATTGCCGGGCATACAGTTGAAAGGAGTTACATTTATGACGCCGTCAAAATTCTCCATAGCATATTCTACCGCCCGGCCCATAGAGAGAACCGCCTCGCCCCGGATGGTGGAGTCGAGATATGGCTGGGCCAGATGGAAGACATGGCTGGTGGAAGATTCGCGGTAAAAATGGTGGATGGCGCCGCGGAAGGGAGCAAGCATGCGCTCCCGCTCGCTAAATTGGACCGCTTCGGTAATAAGTTCAACCAAAAAGCCCCCGAGTTCCTTATCTATGAGGAAATCCTCTTTCCTCACCCGGTTTATATAGTTTATCCATTCTTCCATAGGCGGAAGCACGGCTTCACCGCCCAGTTTTTCAACCCATCTCACGATGAAGTTATTGGAAAACTGATTGCAGCGCACGAAAATCTCCCCCACTACGCCCACGAGAGGTTTAGGTTCGCTATGCTCGATGGGTATGGCCTCGAAGGCGCGTCTGGCCTCAAAGGCCAGGGGCAAAAGGTTGCGGCCGCTTTCCACATATTCCTCGACCTTCATCAGGTAATATTCATAGGCTGCATCGGTCTGGCCCTCATTCACCTCATAAGGTCGAATCTGACGCAGAAGTTTCTGGATGGCATCAACAAAGACCATCCCCTTCCAGGCCAGTTTCTTGAAATTGGGCCCTAAGTTCTTGAGGTCCTTTTCGAATTCCTTGGTCTGGTCGAGGATGACAATGGGCACTTCTTCAAACCCCAGTTCATCCAGGAGCAAACGGTGGAACTTATTATATTGGCCAAAGCGGCAGGGGCCGAAAGCCGTGGGCATTAGAAAGGCACTTCTGGCCGGGTCAAAGCCAGGTGAGAGGGCCTTTTTCATTATGTCTCCGGTGGTGATGATGCAGGGATAGCATTCCTTGCCGGTGGTATATTTGCGGCCGACTTCCAGAGTTCTCTCATCGGAAAGGGGAAGTTGCTCCGCAGGCTGGCCGTGATAACGCATAGCCGCGGCGAGGATGTAGCCGTGGTCATCCATATAAGGGACGAAGACGGTGCGCTTGGGCCCCTGGCTCAGGTCATATTGCCATTTGCCGGCACGCACCGCAGCCGGCTTTCTTCCCCGCACATTCTTCAGGCTATCCAGGAAGGCCTCCAGGCGGGTGATGGCGCCCACATCCGCCGAATGTTCGTCAATCTCAATGGTCAAGTATGGCTTGGCAATTTCTTTGGCGAAAAACTTCATAATGAAGGAATCCGGGCCGCAACCGAAGTTGGTGATATAGACCGCGTTAAGGCGCGGGTCGTTCCTGATCACCCTGGCCGCAGTGAGGATGCGCTGGCCGTATTTCCAGTACATATGAGGAAAATCGCCGGATATATCTTCCTGTGAAAGCGGCAGCATATCCAGAGGAATGGCCAGAACCCCCATATCCCGCAGTTTCTCCGGTATATTCAGATTAAGCCCGGGGTCGCAGCCGTTATAAGGCCGACTCACGATTACCAGAGCAATTTCATCTTCGCCCAAATTAGATAGTATCTCCTGGCCCCGGCGCTCCAGGTCAGAAGAGAATTTCTCCTGCGCCGCTTCGGCGGCATCCAGAGCCCGTTTGATGCGTCGACTATCCGAGGTCAGAGTGCGCGCAAAGCGCTGGAGCTGACGCCGGGCATACTTGCGTCCCCGCTCAAAATGAACGGTGGGTTGAAGCAGTTTCCCGCGGGATTTCTTGAGGTCTATGGCGCTGCGCACAAGATAAGGCAGAGTCTGCACATAGGGACAATTGAAGGAATGGGTGAAGCCCTCGCCCAACTCGCTCATATTCACGATGCTGGGCAGGAATAGATAATCTATATCTTTTTCCAGGAGATTGTAAATGTGTCCGTGGGCCACTTTTATGGGAAAGCAGGGTTCGGCCAGAACGCTTTCCAGCCCGGCTTCAATGATAGGTTTATTGGTGGCCTGGGAAAGCACCACTTCGTAGCCAAGTTCGGTGAAGAAGGCCTTGAAGAAGGGATGAAGTTCGAAGAAACTGGCCACCCGGGGGATGCCGACCTTGCCCAGGATGGGGCCTTGAGGTTTCTTATCATAGGAATTGAGGAGCATTTGTTCGCGCTCCTGGAAAAGCCGGGGCAAATGCTCGCCCTTGGAAGGCTTTTTCACCACATCATATTTTCCGCACCTCGAGCCATAATATAGCGGGACTTCGCCTTCCACCTGGACGCAGTGCACCTCACACCTATTGGGGCAGTCCTGGCATTCAAAGGTGGTGAGTTCATATTTGCGCTCTTGCAGGTCGAAGCCCTTAAAGTTTGATTGCGCACCGGTAAAATTCTCCTTAACCACCATAGCCGCACCGATAGCGCCCAGAAGGTCGTGCTGCGGCGGGACGATGACTTTTTTGCCCAAAATGGATTCAAAGGCGGCCTTAACTCCGCGATTGGCGGCCACACCGCCCTGGAAAAATATTACATCGCCAACTTTTCTATCCTCCACCACCCGGGTTAGATAATTGTAAACTATGGAATAACTTAGCCCGGCCACCAAATCATCCTTGGCCACGCCCTGCTGCTGATGGCGGTTGAGGTCGCTTTCCATAAATACCGTGCAGCGTTCACCCAAATAAGCCGGCTTGCCGGCACCAAGGGCAAGTTCCCCGAATTCACCGATGATATTTATTCCCAGCCTTTCCGCCTGTTCCTCCAGAAATGAGCCGGTGCCCGCGGCACACACTTTATTCATAGTGAAATCCACGATGGCTCCATTTTCCAGACTCACATATTTGGAATCCTGCCCCCCTATCTCAAATATGGTGTCGACCCTGGGGTCGTAGAAGGCCGCCGCAGTGGCGTGGGTGGTGATTTCATTTTTAACTAAATCCGCCCCGATAAAATCGCCGGTGAGATACCTTCCGGAGCCGGTAGTGCACGCCCCGCGAACGATGACCCTGTCTCCAACCTCCTCGCCCACCTCATAGAGGCCTTGAGTAACGGCCTCCAGGGGTCTTCCCGCAGTCATCAAATAGCGCCGGGCCAGGACATTTACATCCTTGTCAATCACCACCACGCAGGTGGAGATGGAGCCTACATCCACGCCCACCCAGGCATCTATTTTTTCTCCCTCAAAGGGGACGCTTTCAATAACCAGAGGGTATTCCTCGCCTTCAAGGGCCGGATGGGATTTGGTCTCCACCTTGCGGGTCTTGAGATATTCATCTATGGACTGGAGGCCGGCGAGCGGGCTTTTCCGGCCGCTTTCCATCAGGGCCAGCACCGCTCCTATGGCCCCCATAGAGGCGAAGTGCTCAGGGATGATGAGTTCGCCAGACTCAAGAGCCAGGGCATCTTCAAATCCGCGCACCATCCCCTTATTCGCCGCCACACCGCCTTGAAAGGCCACCGGTTTTATGAATTCCTTGCCTTTGCCGATATTGGCCTTGAAATTCCGGGCCATAGCGTGGCAAAGTCCGGCCACGATGTCATAGTCCGGCGTGGCCTCTTGCTGGAGATGAATCATATCCGTCTTGGCAAATACCGAACATCTTCCGGCGATGCGCGGGGGCTTTTTGGATTTGAGCGCGAGTTCCCCGAACTCCTCTATGGAAAGCCCCAGGCGTGAGGCCTGCTGGTCCAGGAATGAGCCGGTGCCCGCCGCACAGATGGTATTCATAGAGAAATCGGCCACCCGACTTTCGCCTTTTGTATCATCGCGCTCCAGCAGGATGAGTTTGGAATCCTCGCCGCCAATCTCTATTACCGTGCGCACCTCGGGATGAAGTAGCGCAGTGGCCTTGGTCTGGGCCACGATTTCATTTACAAAAAGCGCGCCTGTAATGCGGGACAAGAGTTTCCCGCCGGAACCGGTTAAGGCCAGCCCCTTTATCTTTTCCAGCGGCGTGCGGGAGAGCATATCCGCCAGCACTCTTTTTGCCGTCTCTATGGGCTGGCCGTGGGTGCGCACATAATGCTCTTCCAGAATGCGCTCATCATCGTCCATCAAGACCGCATTCACACTCACCGAACCAATATCAAGCCCAATATACATCGGTTCGCTTACCCTTCTGAATTATTCTGACTATATCTATTCTCGCCTTCCAAGCCGAAATATTCAGCCGATGAGGCCAGGCTATTCCACTAATCTAACCCGGCCTCTTTTTTGCATAACTTCCGCAGGATGGGTGATGCGGCCGGTTATACTTGAGGCCGCGGCTACCGCCGGCCCACATAAAAAGACTTCTGACTGCGGATGGCCCATCCGGCCAGTGAAATTGCGATTGGTGGTAGATAGACACCGCTCCCCTTCGGCCAATACCCCCATATGCCCGCCCAGACAGGGCCCGCAGGTAGGGGTGGAAACCACTCCGCCAGCCTCCACAAAAACTTCCAGAAACCCCCGGCGCAGGGCCTCAAGATAAAGATTCTGCGTGGCCGGGATGACGATGAGCCGCACGGCGGAATTAACCTTCCTGCCTTCTAAGATTTCCGCAGCCTCCTGGAGGTCGCTCAGGCGGCCGTTGGTGCAACTGCCGATAACCACCTGGTCTATCTTGATATGAGAAAGTTCTTCCACTGCGGTAGAGTTGGATGGAAGAGGCGGCAGGGCCACCTGGGGCGAAAGCCCGCTCACATCAAATTCAAAAGTCTCCTCGTAGCAGGCATCTTCATCGCTTGTATAAAAACGATATTCCCGGCCCGCGCGCTCTTTCACATACTCTTCAGTAATCTTGTCCGGGACGATTACACCGCTTTTGCCTCCGGCCTCAATGGCCATATTGCACATAGTGAAACGCCCATCCATTGAGAGATTTGAGATGACCGGACCGGTAAATTCCATCGCCCGATAGCGCGCGCCATCAACGCCAATCTGGCCGATGGTATATAGAATGAGGTCTTTGCCGCCCAGCCACTGTCCCAGTTCGCCCTTATAGACAAACCTCATAGACTCTGGCACACGCAGCCAGACCTCGCCCGTGGCCATCACCGCCGCCAGGTCGGTTGAGCCCACGCCGGTCGAAAATGCGCCCACGGCACCGTAGGTGCAGGTGTGACTATCCGCCCCCACCACCAAATCCCCGGGAAGAACCAAGCCCTCTTCCGGAAGAAGGGCGTGTTCAATGCCCATTCGCCCCACTTCGTAGTAATGGGTAATCTGGTGTTTTCCGGCGAAATTGCGCAAGACCTTCGCACTCCCGGCGGATTTTATGTCTTTGGCCGGGGTGAAATGGTCCGGCACGAGCACGATTTTCTCTTTATCAAAGATGCTGCTGAATCCGGCGGTCTCGAATTCGTGGATGGCCATGGGAGCGGTGATGTCATTTCCCAGGGCCAGGTCCACCCGGGCGAAGACGAACTCCCCCGGACGAACCTCATCTTTTCCCGAATGCGCGGCGATAATCTTTTCCGTAATGGTCATAGCCATTTTTCAGTTCTCTGCAAATCCCTGGCCCCGGGTGCTTATGCCCAACGGGTCATTGAGATATACCTTATGGCAGGCGCCGCAAAGGTCGAATTTGAAACTCTTATATACCCCTGCTTCCAGTTCCTCCTCGTCCATATCCTCCATTTCTTCAATCAGTTCGTGGATTTCCTCCTCGAAATCTTCTTCCAAATCCTCCTCGGTTATCTCCATAGGGTCATAGGCCGCATAGACCTCAATCTTTACCTCAAAGCGCACATCCTCATCCAGAAGAAGCGGCTTACCGCACATATCGCAGTAAAGATGCTCCATTCTACTTCCTCCTTGTCAAGATGAGGATAAAAGAGGGGCTTCAAACTCTTATCCCGTTTGCTCCTGACTCAAATGTGCAAGTTTCTCAAGGGTCTCCTGGGCTTTACCGGAATCTATGGCCTCGGCTGCAAAATGAATGCCTTCGCCCAAATCTGTGGCTCGCCCCCCAACTACCAAGGCCCCACCGGCATTAAGCAGCACCATATCTCGCCGGGGCCCTTCTTTGCCCGCAAAGACATCCCGGATGGCCTGAGCGCTTTCATCCACGGATTTCACCAGCAAATCCTCCAACCGTCCGCGGCTAATTCCGTATACTTCAGGCTCTATCATGAAACTATCTATCTCGCCTTCGGCCACTTCCACCACCCTGGTCTCACCAGTTATGGTTATCTCATCGAGGCCATCATGACCGTGAACCACCCAGGCATGCTCTGCACCCAGATTCTTGAACACCCCGGCCAATCGCTCGGCTAAGGCCTCATTGTAGACCCCGAGAAGATGTCTTGTGGCCTTAGCAGGACTGGCCAAAGGGCCGAGAATATTGAAGATGGTCCTGAGACCAATCTCCCGACGCGGGCCGATGGCATATTTCATAGCCTTGTGAAATGCCGGGGCGAAAAGGAAGGCGATATTGGCCTCATCAAAGCATCTTTTTAATACGGGAAGTGGCGCCTCGATATTTACGCCAAATTTTTTCAAGACATCCGCCGAGCCGGAGGCGCTGGAGACGGCATAATTTCCGTGCTTGGCTACCTTGACCCCGCAGGCGGCGGCCACGATAGCGCCGGCCGTAGATACATTAAAGGTGCCTACTTCGTCACCCCCGGTGCCACAGGTATCCAGCACCGGGCCTTCGCACTCAAACGGTAGGCAAGCCTCGCGCATAGCCTGGGCCGAGCCGGTTATCTCTTCGGTGGTCTCTCCCTTTAGCCTTAAGGCCACCAAATAAGCGGCTATCTGTGCCGGGGTGGCCTTTCCGGACATAATCTCCGCCATAGCCTGGCGGGCCTCACTGATGGAAAGATCCTCACCTGTGGCCACTTTGGCCAAAAATTCTTTTATTCCCTGTTCGGACGCCATTTTCTCCCTCTTAGAATTTCAAGGACTGGAATCTTCGCCGCCGGAAATTAGACCCGCTCTTGCCGCAGGGCGGGATACGAAAATCGCAGGGCTAAGTCCAGTGGCCTCTTTATAGCCCCGCGAGACTTCTCTTTTAAAATTTTCTATCTCAGATGAAGCCACTAAATTCACCGTGGCCCCGCCGAATCCACCGCCGGTGAGCCGCGCCCCCAGGGTTCCGGAAACCTCTCTCGCCAAATCCACCATCAAATCCAGTTCCCGGGAACTCACTTCGTAATCTCTTTTGAGGCTTTGGTGAGAGCCGTCCATAAGCCGGCCCAGTTCCTCAAAATCCTCACCCTCCAGGGCCTCCACCGCCCTTAGCACACGCTCATTTTCCGAGACAATGTGTCTCGCCCGGCGATAGACTGCTTCGGGAAGTTCGCCTCCGAATTTCTCCAACTTCTCGCCGCTTACATCGCGCAGATGAGTTATTTGAGGAAGATGTCTTCTTAAGAGCCTCACGGCCTCATTACACTCTTGCACGCGCTCCTGGTAAGCGGAATGGGTGAGTTCCCGGCGAACCTGCGTATCACAAATGACCACGCGCACCGCTTCGCTTTCAAAAGGGATAGGCTTATAATATAAAGAGCGACAATCAAGAAAAAGCGCCGCACCCTCCTCCGCCAGAAGGGACGATACCTGGTCCATCATCCCACAGGGCAGCCCCACGAATTCCCGCTCGGCCCGATGGCAAAGACGGGCCAGTTCTTCGCGCTTTATTTTGAGGTCATAAAGATGGGAAAAGGCCAGGGCAAATGCCACCTCTACCGCAGCCGAAGAACTAAGTCCCGCCCCTATGGGCACGTCGCCACCTACTACTGCCTCTATCCCCCCTATCTCGTAACCGGCCTCCAAAAGGCTCCAAGTCACGCCCTGGGCGTAATTTATCCAGGGATTCTCGGCATCAGAAGAAATCCCTTTAAGGTCGAACTGGCCGCCTTTCGCATAGTGAAGGGAATATAGTCTTGCCTGAAAGCCCTTTCGCTGCCGGGCGGCTAAAACTATCTCCTGCTGGGTGGCCATAGGCAGAACAAAACCATCGTTGTAATCCGTATGCTCGCCGATGAGGTTCACTCTGCCCGGCGCACGAAGCCAAATTACCCCGTCGCAATCTCCGAAAATCTCCTGAAACTTTTCCGCTATTCTCTTTAACTCGGCCTGTTCAGGCATAAAATGAAGTACTGAAGACAAAAAGGGCAAAATAATCTATTATCCGCTTACGGACTCAATCCATTCTTCGGTTGATTTCCTGAAATAAGAACCATAATTTTATCTATTAACCCTCGCAAAGTCAAGCAAATTCCGGAGCCGCCCTGCCCAAGCAATTTGCCTTGACTTACCGCTTGCTATCATTATTATGAAGCGTGCTTGCCATCTGACAAAGCTGCCTCAATAGATAGTAGGATAAGAGGAAACATTCAGTGAAGAAAAAGGTCATAATAGACTGTGACCCGGGGATAGATGATGCGGTGGCGCTATTACTTGCGCTGGGAAGCGCTGAACTTGAAATAGTGGCTATCACTGCTGCCGGGGGAAATATCGCGCCCGAGGTGGGCTTCAAAAACATCTGCCGCATCCTGGAGCACCTCCAGCACAAGAAATGGCCGCCGCTGGGACAGGGCCTGCCCGCAGCCGCTCAAATCCCCGGCGCCCAGGAGATTCACGGCAGCGATGGTCTGGGCAATTCTCATCTGCCGCTTACTAAGACCCCTGCGCCTCGAAGTGCGCCTGAACTCATCATCAAAACCATAGAGCGAAACCCCGGGCAAATCTCCATCATCGCCACCGCTCCACTTACCAATATCGCCGGGGCGTTGAGGCTCAAGGCCTCAGTTGCGGAAGAGATTGAGGATTTGGTCATAATGGGCGGGGCCATTGAAGTTGCGGGAAATGTCTCGCCTCGGGCGGAGTTCAATATCTTTATGAACCCGCAGGCCGCCCGGGAGGTCTTCCTCTCCGGCGCAAAAATCACCCTTTTGCCCCTGGATGTTACCCAGAAGGTCATATTTACGCCGGAGCATCTGGAGCGCATAAGACAAAGCGAAGGCCCGGCCGCTGCGCTCCTTTCCCGCATCATCCCCCACTCTTTCAAGACCCACGCACAATTCGAAGGTATTAGAGGCTGCTACTTACACGATGCCCTGGCCGTAGCCGCACGAGTGCGGCCTTCATTATTTAAGACCCGGCGACTTTTTGTGGATGTGGAAACCCGAGGGGAACTCACCCGCGGTATGACCGTGGCGGATTTGCGCCACCGCTCTCGGACCCAACCCAATATGGATGTGGTTGTGGAGGTAGATGCCGAAGGGTTTTTAGAATTTCTAATTCAAAGACTTTCTCTGAGTTAAAGCGGCCGACCGGGGGCTGACTTTTTTCAAGCCTGGCGGGCAGGGAGGAGAAAATGCCCTGGTGGAACGAGGATAGGGAAAAGTTTGTGCAGGATGAGATTCGCTCACTAAAGACAAGGAAACTCAAGGCCTGGCTCTTAAAGGGCTATGAAACCGAGGAGGCCGAACGCCTCTTAGCCCAGGCCGAAAATTTTCTCTCTTCTGGCGAACATAATAAGGCCCTGAAGGCCCTGGCCGAAGTCAACCACGCGCTGCGCTACGCCCCTTATGTCGGCCACGAAGGCTTCCAGGAGCCGGCGGATTTAGAAGGGATAGTTGCGGCTTCAGCGGGACCGAAGACCGAACTTCCCTCGTTCGAAATAGATTCGGATATTTATTATGACAGGACCTACGGCGGCTGGCTGGGAAAATGCATCGGCGGCGCCTTCGGTATGCCGGTTGAAGGATGGAAATATGAGCGCATAAAGACCGAATACGGCGAGTTACAGGATTACATCGGCAAGCCTTCAACGGTTAATGATGACACGGCCTATGAGATTTTATTTGTCCACGCCCTGGAAGAGTTTGGGCCCTTTTTCGGCGCAGGTAGTATGGAAGAAGCCAGCCGCATCCTGGCCTTAGAATGGGTGGAGCATCTTCCCCGGGCATTCACTGCCGAGCGCGTGGCCATAGATAATCTGCTCAAAGGTTATGTGCCGCCCGAATCCGGCACCCACGATAACCCGTATAGCGAATGGATCGGGGCGCAGATGAAAGGCGAGGCCCCGGGATTCATCGCCCCCGCCTCTCCAGAACTCGCCAGAACCTACGCCTATATAGACGGCATCATCGCCCACGAGCGAAACGGCGTCTATGGCGAGATTTACGATGCGGTGCTCGTGGCCGCGGCCTATGTGGAAAGCGATGTGCGAAAACTTATCGAAATAGGCCTGGAATATGTGCCGGAAAAGTCTCGCCTGGCCAAGGTGGTAACGGATACGCTCGAAATCTGTGACGGCTCAAAGGATTGGGAGGAGGCCCGGGAACAGGTGGCCGCATCCTGGATATACGACTATCACCAGGTGCACACCTTTCCTAATCTGGCAAATGTCATCACGGGGCTCATATTTGGCGAGGGCGATTTTGAGCGGGCGCTGGCCATAACCAATATGTGCGGTCTGGATACCGACTGCACCGTGGGCCAGACCGGCGGCATAATGGGGGTAATACTGGGCGCAGGGGCCATCCCGGCAAAATGGAAAGACCCTATTGAGGACCGCTTGGATAGTTTCGTCATAGGAATGGAGCATTTGAAGATTAGCGATTTTGCCCGAAGAACCTGCGAAGCGGGCAAAAAGTGTATGGCCCAGGGTTTAACTCCAGAATCTCAATAACGTCAGCCCTGTATATTAATTAAATGCCCGCCTGCTGTGTTATTTGACAGTTGCCTTTTAGGAATGATTTTGCTACGATGTGAGTATGGGTCTTTTTTTTTGATACTGACGACTTGTGGAGGAGCAAGCGATGATTTCATTTGAAGAATTCAAGCGGCTGGATTTGCGCATTGCTCAAGTTAAGTCGGTGCGGGAGCATCCCGGGGCGGATAAATTATATCTAATGCAGGTGGATTTGGGCAAAGAAGTGCGGCAACTGGTGGCCGGGCTTCGGCCTTACTACCGCCCGGAGCAACTTGAAGGCAAAAAGATTGTAGTGGTGGTGAATCTGGAACCGGCCACGCTGCGCGGAGAAAAAAGCGAAGGTATGCTCCTCGCCGCCCAGCACGATGAAGATGTAGTAGTGCTTGTGCCCGAACGCGACCTCCCCGCGGGCAGCCCGGTGCTCTGAAATAATATGAAACCTCTTCGACGCTTCTTAATTGTCCTTTGCACTTATAATGAGCGGGAAAATCTCACATCGCTTGTAAGTGAAATCCGCCGCTTCGCCCCTTCCGTCCACATCCTGGTCATAGACGATAATTCCCCTGATGGCACCGGGGAGTTGGCCGAGGAAATCGCCCGAAAGACGCCCGGCATCTTCGTCATCCACCGGGCGGCGAAACTCGGCCTGGGCACAGGTATCATCCGCGGCTTGGAATTTGCCAGAGAACGCGGCTATGATTTCGCCTTGACTATGGACGCCGATTTTTCGCATCATCCAAAATATCTTCCCGCATTTTTGAAACTGGCCCCGCAGTATGATGTGGTGATAGGCTCGCGCTATATCTCTGGTGGAGGAAGTCTAAACTGGCCTTTGTGGCGCCGTCTTATCAGCCGAACGGTAAATTTTTTCTGCCGCATAGTTCTGCAAATGAGGGTGCACGATGCCAGCGGCGGCTTCAGATGCTACAGGCTCGCCGGTTTGACCCGCATAAATCTTGACCGCGTCTTTTCCAAAGGCTATACCTTCCAGGAGGAGATGCTCCTCTGGCTTCACCGCTCGGGCTTAAAATTTGCCGAAGTTCCCATAGTATTTGAGAATAGAGCCCGGGGCAAATCCAAGGCCGATTTGCCGGAGATAATTAAGGGCGCTTTTCACTTACTTCGCCTGGGCCTCGGGCGATGAACCACGCGAAAGAAGGTAGCGTTTAAGATGACTTCCCTGCCCCGGCGGCCGCTACGGGCGGCCC
>LIZR01000045.1 GCA_001302825.1 Planctomycetes bacterium DG_23
TCAGAAGGCTTGCCGCAAGAATCAAGATTTGCGCACAAGTGATATAAAGCGGATAAAGCCTGCCTATCGCACCCAGAAGCGTGAGCGTAATCACAATCTGGGAGAAAAAAAGCGTAGCCAGGGTGAGGACGAATTCGTGTGCCTTGCCGGGTTTAAAATAAAGTCTTGCCCAGAGATAAGAACTTACCGCGACCAGCCCGTTCAGGGCTACAAAAAACCCCAAACCGCCAGCGGAAACCGCCCCGGAATTCAAAGAGAAAGGAAGGGTCAAGAACACCCCCTCGCTCATCTCGCCTCCTCACTACACAAGCAAAATTTATTATGAATATAATACGCTGGGCAGAATTTATCAAGGACTAAAAGGGCCTAAGACCGGGGGCTTGGCCCAATTTTGCAGATATTGGAGCGGAAAAATTTTGCTTGCCTCCTCCAGTTTCTCAAAGTAAGATTTTGTGCCGGAGCGTCAGGTCGTCCCTGCCTGTGGAGTCTCTGGCGGGAGCCAGCCACTTGGTGGCCTATGTGAAACGCCTACTCGCTTTACTCAAAGATTAGGAGAAACAATGCCCGAGAAGAAAAATGTAGTTGTAGCTCAGTCCGGCGGACCGTCGCCGGTCATCAATAATTCGCTCAGAGGCATCGTGGAGACCTGTCTCAGTTTCCCCAACGACTTCGGGACCATCTACGCCGGGCTTCACGGGATTGAGGGCATTCTCCAGGAGGAACTTCTGGACCTCAGCGCCCAGGATGAGGAAGAAATTAGCCTTCTGCGCACCACACCTGCTGCCGGCGCCATCGGCACCTGCCGCTATAAACTCAAGCCCGAACAATCCGAAGACTTCGAACGCACCATAGAGGTATTTAAGGCCCACAACATCGGCTATTTCTTCTATATCGGCGGTAATGACTCTATGGATACCGCCCATAAGGTGAGCCTCCTCGCCGAAAAAAGAGGGCTGGATTTAGTGGCCACCGGCGTCCCCAAGACCATAGATAATGATGTGGGCGATTCCGAGTTCAAACTAATTGACCACACCCCTGGCTATGGAAGTGTGGCCCGATACTGGGCCTACTATATCCAGGACGCCAATGAGGAAAACAAGGGCGCCTCTCCTTCTGACCCGGTGCTGGTCATCCAGGCCATGGGAAGAAAGATTGGCTTCATACCGGCTTCAGTAAGGCTGGGCGACCCCAAACGCCAGATGCCCCTGCAGATTTATATGGCCGAATCCGGCGTCACGATGGAGGAACTCGCCGACTTGGTCAACGATGAACTCAAGAAATCCGGCCGCGCTATCGTAGTTGTCTCAGAGGGCTTTCCCGTGGGCGAACTGGGCGTGCTCAAGGATTCCTTCGGTCATATTGAGTATTCTGCCAGCCAACTCACCGTGGCCCAGGTGGTGGTCAATCATCTCAACAAACTGGGCCTTAAGGCCCGCGGCCGAGCCCGGGGAAATATCCCCGGCACTCACCAGCGCGACGCCATCGCTCACGCTTCCATCGTCGACCTGGATGAGGCCTACAAAGTAGGCCAGAAGGCGGTGCTCGTTGCCCTTGAAGAAGGCACAGGCTGGATGGCCACCATCCTCAGAAGCCCGGGGCTTATCTATAACCCCATCTATGATAAAGTCCCGCTTGAGGAGGTGGCCAATTCCGAAAGGGAATTCCCCAAAAAATGGATTGCCCCCAGCCGCATTGATGTCACCGATGATTTCATAAGTTACGCCAGACCCTTAATCGGTGAAGACTGGGTGAGCATTCCGGTAGTCGGCGGCAGGCAAAGATACACAAACTTCTCTCTTACCTTCGCAGAAAAGAAATGCCCTGCCTATATGCCACAGGCCTATAGGGAGGAATAGACGAGACGGATTTCAAAGTTGCTTCGCCTCTGAGACGACTCTCTCAAATCTTCAGCGTCATCAGGTCTTCGCCGATGATGACTTCGCCCTTGAACTCTTTTTTTACCTCCTCGGCCATAGATTCCACCTTCGCCCTTTCCTGGACGGCGAAATGCTTAAGCAGTATGCGCTTCACTCCCACCTCTTTGGCCCAGCGGCCCAATTCCTCCGGAGGCGTATGCCATCTCTGCCAGGAACCCTTTTTTATCGCGGCTGTGGGGAAGGTGCATTCGTGAACTAAAAGGTCGGCGCCTTTCGCCAAACGCTTTAGACTGTCGCAAACAGTGGTATCGCCCACGATAACCACCGACCCGCCTGCCGGCGAGGCAGGACGACCGCCTGAATCTATTCTGTAAGCCAGACTATTTATTATCGGCCGCATATGGTCGGTGATAGCGGCAGTTATATTAAATTCTGGCGTGGATAGAACCGTGCCCTCCTGGATTATATCGCGGGCATTAATCTCAGTTGCCTGTCTGCGTGTGCGGCGGCTCTGGATGTCTTTGGCGTAAAGTTTCCCGAATAGGACCTGGCAAAATTCCTCCGTGCCTTCAGGCCCGAAGACCTGAAGCGGCGCATCCCGGCCCAAAACCCAAGTCACCAGGGCAAAGTAGCCAAAGTCCGAGTTGTGGTCAAAATGATGATGGGTGAAAAAGACTTGATGCACGTCGGGCGGGCTTATGCCGGCCTCTACCAGCCTCATCGTCGCTCCCCGGCCGCAGTCAAAGAGAAGAAAAGTTCCCCCAACCTCAAGCACCTGCGCCGGGCCCCAGCGCACCAGGTCCGGCCTTACTGCACCGCTGCCCAGTAAAATCAAACGCATATTTGATATCCCCACAAATGATGTAGTTAGAGTTTAGCCAAAGCACAATAATACAATATCTTAATGCCCATGGAAAACTTGTCAAAACCTTTCCCACGCTCTGGCGGCTCATTTCTTCAGCCATCTCCGCATTATTTTTTTGTCTTACTGGCGAGGATAGTATATATTACTTCTGCCGTATGCGAAAGATGGACATTTAAAGACAGGAGGAAAAGATGGCTCAAGCGGTTTCAGGTGTTGAGCGCATAGTAGATTGTCATACACACTTACGGGATATTGCTCACACAGAACATTTTCTTGAGATTATGAAGGCCGCAGGGACGACCCGGATGAGTGTTATGGCCACTATGAGGCCCGAGTCGGGTAGCGGAATCCCGCAGGCACTCTATCTAAAGGCCCTCCATCCGGACAAATTCTATGTGTTCGGCGGCCTCAACCACGCCACTTATCTTTCCCAGGGCAAGGCGCAAGCACCCACCCTCGCCGAGCAGGTGGATATCTTGATGAATCTGGGCTGCGACGGCATAAAAATGATTGAGGGCAAACCCACTTCCCGCAAGAGACTGCCCATTCCTTTTGACTCTGACTACTACGCGGATTACTTCGCCCGAGCCCAGGAGAGAGACTTCCCCATTCTCTGGCATGTGAACGACCCGGAGGAATTCTGGGACCCCCAGAAGATACCCACTTGGGCCAAGGAGCACGGCTGGGGATATGACGAGACTTTTGTCCAGAAAGAAACCCTTTACCGCGAAGTGGAGGAGGTCCTGAACCGCCACCCTGAGCTCAAAATCATCTTCGCCCATTTCTATTTCCTTTCCGCTGATTTGCCCCGTGCCGGCCGTTTCTTTGAAAACCACCCAAACACATATTTTGACCTGGCCCCGGGGATTGAAATGTACTATAACTTTGCCAAAGACCCGGAGGCCTCACGAAATTTCTTCCAAGGGCATCAGGATAGAATCCTCTACGGAACCGACATCATCAGCGACCGCACTATAGAGAAGGCCTCATCCAGGGCGGAAATCGTCAAACGCTTCCTCGAGACCCGCGACACCTTCACCACGCAACCCAAAACGGACCCCCTGCTGGGGAGTCCCGAGGAGGGAATTATACGTGGTATCGCCCTTCCCCACGAAGTCCTGGCCAAAATCTTTTGCCAGAGTTTCGAAGGTCTGGCAGGGCAACACCCCAGGCCGCTAAATATTGAACTCGCTATCAGTGAGTGCGAAAGAATAGCAGGCATCGCCAACCAGATGTCCGATGTCGCCCCTGAAGAGACTCAAGCCGCTATCGCTGCAAAAAAACTTCGGAAAATGTAGCGGATAGAAAATTCTCCTGGGGACAACTCATTTATCTTCTTCAAGCCATCGCTTAAGGGGTTTGACCTGGGGTATTTCAGCCGGCGGCTCTTCATCAACCGGGTAAGGAGAAAGAAGAACGGCCAGGCGCAATTCGCCCACGGCTTCAGGCAGGCGCACCTGAAGTTTCCTGATATTAGGCTGCTGTGCTTGAGGCGGGGGCGGGTCGGCTTTAGTAACTTCAAAATGAGCACCCGCAGGTTCAAGGATTTCTGCCTTCACTCGCCACTCTCCCTGACTGAGTAAGGCCACATTTCCTGCCCGCCTGCCGGCAGGCACGGCAAGTTCAATCTCCGCCGGCGTATGCATTGCCCATACCACCTCCACCGGCTCCAGGATTTCAAGTTCATCTTGCACCAGAACTTGTTTGCGCGAAATTAAAGATAACCCCCGCAGGACACTTTTGGCTTGACCCGCGTAAGCCGAAGAGAGGTCAGCCACTGCCCAGGCTCGGCCAGGCGCTGAATTGAACCCTATGATAGGTGCTTTTGCCCGGGGGTCCTGATTCTCGCCACCCAGGGTTAATGTGTTGTGGCCTCTGGTGCAAAGCCGGTAATAGGTCCAGCGTTTCTCCCGGAAATAACCAGGCAGGTTATAGTTATCCGAGCCCAGGTCCACCGCCCAGCGGTAGCCGCCGGCATCCATAACAAAGGTGCCCAGGTCTAAGTGAGAGTGGTTGACGCGGTTATCGCCGCCCTTAAAGCCGACAAACACGGCCTTAGGGTCCTCCCAGGCGCTCCGGAAAAAGACTACATCTATCCCTCTGAAGAAGCCGTCCAGGGGCAATTTAGAGGCCACCGGACCTTCGCCGTTAGCGTCAAACCAGATAAGGTCCAGGGCTTCCGGACGAGCGAGATGCTGGCGCTGATGCCAGGAGAAGATGGGCTGGTTGAAGGTGCGAGCGAGCCAGAACATTTGCGCTGCCCCGCCGACACGCGCGCCAGCATCGGCGAAGTTAAAACTTAAGCCCGATGGACCGATGAAGTATATGCGAAAATAACCTGTTTTATCAAAGCCTGGCGCATTCTTGAGGCCCTGGTCATCCCCCAGGGCAGATTCCAGCGCAGCGAGAAAATATACATTATATCTCGTGGCGTAGTCCCAATAACCCGGTCCTTCAGCCCAGCCCCCATCAGGGGCGAACTCGGCCATCGGCCTCTGAATAGACTTCACCGCCTCTTTTAATATATATTCCGCAATCTCTGGCTCCTCCTCCGCTACGGCCAGTGCCGCAATCCCGATACCGCCATTGCAGACCTGGTTCCAGTTATGCTTGGCCTTAACCCACCAACCGCTGGTACGGTAGAACTCCATCGCGGGTTTTAGCCCCTTTTCCATCAGGGCCTCGCGGATGGTGTTTTTATCCTCTTCACTCAATTCATTGTAAAGCCAGTCATAGCCAATCCCTAAGGCGTGGGACATCTCTGCGGTATCCAAAAAATGCGAAGGGTTCCAGTCCGGGAAACTGGCCGCGGTGAGCATTTCCTTAATAGCCCGGTCGGCGAAGCGGCTTTCACCAGTCAGCCGGTATACCGTCAAAAGGGTATAGACGCGGTCCAGACAGGCCCGGCTTTGATGCAATAGACGCGGGCCTTTGAGGCGGTGCTCAACCGGCGGCTGCTCTAACATCTGGATAGCGGATTCGTAGAGTTTATCCCGAATTTCTTTGGCTAAAGGCTCCGTCTCTATAAGCCTTCGGATGCGCTCCATATCCGACTCAAGCGTCATAAGCCGAGGATGGCCCGGCCTTAAGGTCTCAAGCATAAGAAAGTCTCCTTCTTCCAATTCCTCCTCTGTGGTGACCTCTGCCCCTCCCAAAAGAAACATTAAAAGAAAAGCAACGAAAACATTTAATCCTTGCTTAACCATTTCGCCCTCCCGCCCGCTCGTCATTCGTCATTCGTCATTGGTTATTCGAATGACGAGTTCCGAGTGACAACCTTTTCCGTGCTTTGGTGATTAGTCTTTTTTGGTGCTTTCGTTCTTTCCCTGGTCGCCTTCGGCGACCGCGCTTCAGTGATTAGGTCTTTTTTCGTGCGATTCGTTTATTTCGTGTCATTCGTCTTGTATTTCATCAGCGTTCATCTGCGTATATCTGCGGTTCAATCTTTTCTTCCCTGCAAGACTTCCTGAAAGCGTTCGTATCTTTTCCTCCAATAATTGGCATCGGACGGCTCATATTGCACCAGAGCGAAACTTTCTCTTACCACCTCTCGCCCCTGGGCAAGCGAGCGGAGGCGACCTGCGGCCATCGCCTGGGTAAGAAGATTACCTACAGCCGTGGCTTCAGCCGGACCGGCCACCAGAACCCGATTCGTGGCCGAAGCCGTCATCCTACAAAAATGCGCATTCTTGCTGCCGCCGCCCACCAGATGAATGACTTGCGGCTCCTCACCGACAAGTCCTGCAATCTTCTCCAACACTACCCGCGTCTTGAGCGCCAGACTCTCAAAGATGCACCGCGCGGTCTGGCCCACACCCTCGGGAGCCCTTTGGCCGGTTTTCTGGCAAAGAAGCCTTATCGCTTCGGTCATATCCTCCGGTGAGAGAAAAGATGGACGGTCCGGGTCAATAAGCGATCCATCTGGCGGCGCACTTTCTGCGGCCTCACAAACTTGCTGAATACTGAGGGCTTTACCACGCCTTTCCCACATCCGCATACACTCCTGGATGAGCCAGAGCCCGTTTATGTTGGTAAGCAAGCGGTAGGTTCCCTCAAGGCCGCCTTCGTTGGTGATACCTGCCTGGCGCGCTTCATCCGTAAGCAGGGGAGTTTTCAATTCCACTCCCACCAGTATCCAGGTGCCGCAACTCACATAGGCCCAGGAAGTATCTGGTTTGGCTGGTACAGCCGCCACCGCGGCTGCGGTGTCGTGTGCGGCAGGAAGAACCACTTCAATCTCACGGGCCGGCTTTCCAGGGCTTTTGTAGGTACCTACTTTCGTGCCGGGGGAGACAATCTCGGGTAGAAGTTCGCGCCTCAACCCCATACGGGAGACAATTTCCTCCGACCAGCTGCGCCTGCGGGCATCAAGCATCTGGGTGGTGCTGGCGATGGTGTATTCGGAGAACCCTGCCTGCCGGCAGGCAGGCATACTGGCCGCAAGCCGAAATGCAAAAGCATCCGGCATCAGCAAGATTTTATGAGCCTGCCTTAAGCGGTCGCTACCTGAGAAGATATCCGCAGCCAACTGATAGACCGTATTTATAGGCATAAACTGAATGCCGGTTATGGCGTAAATCTCCTCGGGGGACATCACCTCGCGGAAGAACCGCTCCATCACCCCCTCGGTGCGCCGGTCGCGGTAGGCGATAGGCTCATCCACCAGCGAGCCATCCTCCGCCATCAGCACATAGTCCACTCCCCAGGTATCTACGCCCACTGACGCCGGCCGAAACCCTAACTTCCAGCACTTCTCAATTGACTTAACTACCTCTTTGGAGAGCCCATCAAAATCCCAGCGGAAAACGCACTCGCGCTCCACGCAGGAATTGGCAAAACGGTGCACCTCTCGCAAGGTGAGTTTACCGTGCGGGGAAAGCCGCCCCAGCACTGCCCGTCCATTTGAGGCGCCGATATCTACCGCCAGTGCCAGAAAATCTGCCTGCAATTCCTTTCGCTCCAGAAAAATTCCGTCATTCGTCATCAGCTCCTCGGAACCCTGAAGGGCTCCCTCGGAGTCCTGAACGGGTCACTCGTCATCCGGATTGCGAGTGACGGATTCCAAGTGACGAGTGACGAATTTACCACGGCCTTCCGTCTTTGCGACAGCCACAGAGGGTTACAGTCATCCCTAAGCCCTGCGCCATTGCGGCCTTAACCAGAAGTGCGGTGTGTGCCGAGTTGGCGTCGGTGGCGTAAACTACCTGGATGTGGTTGCTCTTGTGCCTGGCCATCATCTGGTCACGCGAGACGCCGTAGGTTACCGCATGCATAATGGGCCACTGGGGCGTGGTGGACTGCCAGCGGCGCTGGGTCTCTTGCAGAGGTAGTCTAACCACTTTGGCCCTACCCAGGTCCATATTGAGTTTGTTTTTCTCAATATAGATGCGGCTCCACACAATCTCGCCGGGCCTGGAGATACCCTTAAGCGTCCCTCCGCCCAGGCGGAAATACATCGGCGGCTGACGCTCGCTCACCGCACCCTTGTACCCACCTATAAAATGCGCTGGCGGCGCCCCACCGCTTATCTCAAAGACCCAAACATACTCGTCAGTCGTGCCCGAGCGGTCCCAGTCACCCCAGCGCAAATCATGCAGCGTATTCTCCACCGGTTGTCCGAGGGCCTTGTGAACGCGATAAGTAATAAGGCCGTCCAGCCCGGCACACTCGTCAACCTCATTGAAATGCGGCAGAGGCCTTCCCCGGTAGAGTATGCGCTTGCTGTCGCCACTTCTAACCGGCGGACGATGAGAGTTATTGAGAAGGCCTTCCACCAAGTCGCTCGCCGGCAGAAGGTCCTTTAGTCCCTGCTGATACTGGATGCCGATTGTATCGCAGCCAAACTCATCCGCCATACGCAGCGCCGCAATATACATCTTGCACTGCGTTAGCACCTGGTCGAGAGTAAGGTCGGTCTTTTCATTTGGGCCGAGTTTGAAGGTCATACCCCGCCCCTTAAGCCACCCGTACACCTGCCGGGCTTCGGAGTCCCTAACCTGAGTGGTGGCGTAGTAAAGTGAGGACTGACTCAAGCGTTCCTTATAGACGCCGGTAGTCCCGAGGATGTGGTCGGGGATGATAGCGTTAAACATCCCCATACATCCCTCGTCAAAGACGCCCATAATAGCCTTCTCGCGTTGCAGTTGGGCGCCGAGGGCCTGACCGAGTCTCCGCTGGCTCGCCGGAACCTTCACTTCATCTAAAGGGGTGATGTGGTCAAGTCTATGGGTGAGGTGGCCTCTCTTCAGCCACTGAGCGAGTTTTTTCACGGATGCTTGGTCAGTAAAATCCTCGCTCCAGAGCATAGAATATTTCACACCGGCTTTGGTGAGCGACCCGCTCAAATTGAGCATCCCCACCAGACCCGGCCACTCGCCCGACCAGTTGGCCGCAAGCAAGATGGGGCCCCGGTGCGCGAGCAATCCGGCCAGGATGTGCTGAGTGTACTGCCATACCGCTTCGGCCACCATGAGCCACGCCTCCGGGTCAATCTCCCGAAAGACGCGCATACCTTCTTTTTGCGAGGAGATAAATCCGTGCCTTTCTCTCGGCTTATAGGGATGAGCGCGGATAAGTTCAAAGCCAGAGATCCGCAGGCCACGGACAAGTTCCCTCTCAAGCGCCTTCTGCGCCGGCCAGCCTTCCTGATTGGCAGCGAGACGCAAGTCTCCACTGG
This sequence comes from Planctomycetes bacterium DG_23, assembly GCA_001302825.1. Classification (GTDB taxonomy): domain Bacteria; phylum Planctomycetota; class DG-23; order DG-23; family DG-23; genus DG-23. The sequence goes on from LIZR01000045.1 coordinate 9,419, forward strand.
CCACCAGGAGCACCTGGTCAGACTTGACCTTCTTCGGCCTGGGAAGCACAGAGATTTTATATTTAGACATATTAGTACCTCCGTCGCTCGTCATTCGTCATCCGTCATTGGTCATTCGAATGACGAGTGACGAGTTACGAATGACCAATTCCGAGTTATCAATTCAAGACAGCCCGTCAGCCAGACAGCCTGAATGGCTGACTGGCTATATGCCTGGCTTAGTAATTAAACTTTAGATAACCGATATGTAATCCCTTGTCAAGGGTTCATCCTGACCCGTACGGGGAAGGGTTATGGTGCTTCGCATCCTGCCTGCCCGGCCAGGGAGGATGCTTCCTTCGACCCTGCAGGGTCTCGGGACGAGAACCCTGAAGGGCAGCATCCGAAGGGCAGCTAAAAAGCGGCGCTACCTGGCCATCTCTATCTGGTTGCTCAAAGACAGGCTGCGAAATTCCCTTTACAGTTGAAGCGCATTGTGGTAGAATTTTGGTTTCCTGATCGAAGGGTGAAAGAAGTAGGGACAATCAAAACTGCAAGTTCCGGCGCGGCCCAAACGCCGAAAGGGAATAGTTATGACCAAGTTGCTGAGAAGCAAAACAACTCTTGTCAAGTCTCTCTGTGCGTCGGCCCTGCTGCTTGTGGCAGGATTCCCGGCGCTCATTTCCACAAGTTCTTGCGCTTTTCAGGAGGCCGCCAGTGAAGCAAAACAAAGTAGCGCCGCTACGGAACTTGTCCTCGCTTATCCCCCTGTCCTGGTGGCTACCGACGCCTCGCAAGATTTTCTGAAACCCCCTGCAGGCGCTAACATTAAAGAGGGCGTCCAGATTGCGAAGACCCCTCCCACTGTGGATTTTATGTATTATCCGGGCCAGGACCATCCGGGAAATCCCTGGTCAGCCTGGGGTGACGGTTGCACCTTTGGGGACAAATACTACTCGGCTATCGGCGACCACCTGAGCCCCCGGGGAACCGCCCTGGTATTTGAGTATGATTCGGCCACCAAAGCCCTTCGTCTCCTGGTGGACATTCGGAAATTCCTTGAATCTTCTGGAGCAATTCCCGAAGGAATGAATTACATTCCGGCCAAGGTGCACAGCCGGATTGATATGGGAAGCGACGGCTGGCTTTATTACTCCACCCACCGCGGCTCTCCGGAAACTACCAACGATGAGTACGGCTACCAGGGCGATTGGGTTTTCCGCACCAACCCCGAAAGCGGCAAGACCGAGATTGTGGTGGCCTATCCGGTTCCTAAACACACCCTTCCCGCCAGTGTTCTCGACCAGGAACGCCTCATCTTTTACGGCAGTACTATGCACGGCTCGGATGCCCCGGCAAAGGGCGTTCACTTCTTCGCCTACGATGTGAAGAATAAGCGGCTACTCCTGTCAGCACCCGACGGGTTCAGCCGATATGCTATTCTTTCTCAGTCCACCGGACGGGTATTCTGGGACGGCAAGATGTATGACCCGGCAACCAACAAAATCACGCCCAGCACCGCCCCGGATGTGAGGTCGGCCACCCGGGAAACGAAAGAGGGGGTGGTTTACGGCACTACAGGGCAAAGCGCTGCTATCTGGGCCTTCAATGTAAAAACCGGTGAACTCGCTCAACTGGGCGATGGTGCGGTGGCAGATTCCACTTATATCACCACAATGGACATTGACCCCTCTGGCCGATATCTCTACTACATCCCCGGCGCTCACGGCCCCGCCTCCCGTGACGGAACTCCGGTGGTCCAGTTCGATGTCAAAACGCGCACCAGAAAGGTCATCGCCTTTCTGGCCCCCTTCTATACCAAGAAATACGGCTACACGCCGGACGGCACCTTCGGCGCGGCACTTTCTCCTGAGGGAGACAAACTCTACATTACCTGGAACGGCAAAAGAGACCCCGAGACACGGAAATGGGATACCTGCGCTATGACGGTTATTCACATACCGGCCTCCGAACGCCCTTCGGATGCTGAGCATCCTCAGGATGCGAAGCGCAGGCCGTAGAAAAGCAATGGTGGTCGCACGAATGACATTTTGGAGGAGCCGAGAGAATGAGGTGGACATTACCGTCACTGGCTATAGGCCTACTATGGAGCTCTCTCATGGCACTTGCGGCAGAAGATAAAACAAACATCTTTGATGGCAAACCAACGATTATCGTGGTCAACGGATATTCCACTTCTTTTCGTTGGCCGGCCATACTCCAGCGCAAACTTGACCGGTACTGCGACGGGAAGCGACTGATAGAGGTGAGGTCGGCCACCAAAGGCGGGACACCCATCGCCAAATGGATTGATGTGCAAACGGGCCAGCCCAGAGAACCCTGGAGCATCGTCAGGCAAGCGCTGAAGCCTGCGGATGAGACCACGCCGGTAATTGTGCTGGCCCAACAGTCGCTCCAGTGGGTATATGGCGAGCGCACTGAAGGCATTCGCAGCCAGGATGACCAGGAGCGCATCCAGCAGGGCCGAGACGCCCTGGAAAAATACGCCCGACTTCTGCTCGGCGATGGGGCTGATCTCGTCTTCATCGCTATGCACATCTATAAGCACCCGATGGAGCCGGAAATCGGTAACGAACGCTATGCACTGGAGGAACTCTTGAGGCGCAAAATCCCCGGCGTGGCGCCTGGACCGGATGTCTGGACCCCTACCAAGAGACTTTATCCTCAAGTCTTTGCCCGGGACCTGGTTCACCCCAACTCCATCG
>LIZR01000046.1 GCA_001302825.1 Planctomycetes bacterium DG_23
GTGATTACGCTCACGCTTCTGGGTGCGATAGGCAGGCTTTATCCGCTTTATATCACTTGTGCGCAAATCTTGATTCTTGCGGCAAGCCTTCTGATACTAAGGAAAAGACTTTCGCTGGAAAATTTGCGGCCGGGCTTAATAGATAAAGATAGCGCTGCTTTGGAGCCGGATTATGTGCTTTTTTTTATCATCGCCCTTATCGGAGTTCTGGCTTATTTGGGCTTAGTCATCTCACTTTTCCTTCCGCCACTTTCCTGGGGGCCGCTTAACTACCATCTCGCCTTCCCGGCCGAGTGGCTTATAAGCGGCAGGATAGAAATAGTCCCCTTTAGTTTTGGGGACCATACGGACACCTATGCCCCAAGCAATGTGGAACTATGGTACCTGTGGTTGCTTGTTCCCCTAAAAAGCGACCTATTGGCCAAGGTGGGGCAATTTCCTATTTATCTTTTAGGGGCGTTAGGAGTATATGGGATATGTCGAGAGTTAGGAATGAAGCGGCAGGCAGGGACTTTGGGAGCACTGCTTTTTTTGCTTACTCCAGATATATTCCGGCAGGGATTTACCGCCGAGGTGGATGTGGCTGTGGCCTGTTTCTTCTTGCTTGTGGTTTACTTTTTGCTTCTATCTTTGAGGAAAGAAGGGATAAGCCACCTTTTTCTGGCCGGTCTGGCGATGGGGCTTTTTTTGGGCTCAAAATATCTCTCCGGGGCATATGCGCTCATTTTGACGCCTTTATTCGTTTATGCTCTGGTTGAGAAGGGAAGGGCCTCTCTCAAAAAAAGGCCGGAAGGGTCGGCTTCGGGCGGCCTGGGCCAGTCCGCCCGTGGCGCCTTGCTCTTTATCCTGGGGGCATTTGTTTCTGGCTCTTACTGGTATTTAAGAAATCTCATTTTGACCGGAAGCGCGTTTTATCCTGTAAGCGTGAAAGTTTTCGGGATTACCCTGATGCCCGGGGCCTATGATATGGAAACGATGAAGGCCGATACCCCTTTTCGGGCAGGACTTACCGCCAGCCTCACCAATCTGGTGGCTAAGGCCTTTGGCACGCCCTTTTTCTTTCTCTTTCTCATCACTGTTTTAACAGCACTGGTTTTGGTTCTTTTCCGGCCTGCCCGTTCCGGGGCTGCCCGCTCCGGGGCCCAGCAGCGAGGTGAAGATAAGTCTCGGCTTCTCGCATCCTATATTCTCGCTCTACCAGTCTTTCTTATAGCCATATTTTGCTGGGTCATTCCTTATAATGTGGAGTATCGCTTTCTTTTCCCGGCGGTGGGCGTAGGATTTGTGGGGGTGGGCTATGTTCTTGATAGTGCAGGGCGGCTGAAAAGGATGCTGGGCTGGGAGGTACTTCTCTTAGCGCTCTGGAGCACCTTCGGGTTTCCGTTGAGAGAAGGATTGGAAGTCTGGCCGGGGGCGCTTTTGCCAATAGTGCCAGCAAAACACGCGCCGCTTCTATTGCTGGCGAGCCTCCTTTTGTTCGCAGTGCTCTTTATATTTCCTCGTATAAGTTGGGTCAAAAGACGAAAAGGCGTTCTTTTGTTGCTCCCTCTTCTTGTTTTTCTCGTCATACTCTTTCATCTTTATTACTTTCCGGAACTTTTTTCCCGGCCCCAGGAAACAGAAGGAAAATATTCTCGCTGGCAGAACTTCTCTTTCAGGCTTTTTTCCCGTCTTTATGAACAGCGACGCTCAGGCCTTGCCATAGATTTTCGCTTCATTAATTATGTCGGGATGGCCGAGGCCTGGGACTGGCTTCTGAGTAATACTACCGGTAACACCACCATTGCCTACACCGGACACAATTTGCCTTATTATCTCTACGGCCGTCGCTTCGAGAATAAGGTCTATTATGTTAATATCAACGCCCACCCCGGGTGGCTCTTTCACCAGTATGACCTTGCCGAAAGGAAAAAACCAGACTATAAGCCCCCTGTAGATAAAAGGCCGACCTATAATAGGTATGATCCTGACTACTCCGCCTGGCTTTCCAATCTTCGTGCCCGCAAGGTGGAATTCGTTTTCATATACAGGGTCGAGTGGTCGGGCAGGGAATATTTTGCCTACCTGGACCCGCTTCATTTCTCCATAGAGGACCTCTGGGCCAGGACACATCCAGAGAGTTTCACGCGGATATTTGCCAATACCTGGGTGAGGATTTATCGCTTAAGCCCTGCGTGAGATTTAGAAGTATCACAAAGGAATAGGTGAAGGATATTGCTCTTGTGGGTGCCCAGCGTGCTTATTGACCCAGCTATTTTGGCAAGCGATAAAGCCTTACTGAGGGATTACTGAAAACCAGGGTGAAATCCTCCGCGTGCTCCCCGGCCCCGATATTCTCCAGCGGAAAGTTCTCCTCATCATGTATCATATAACTCTTCTCAACCGGATGAAGCGTGTATATGAAGAGGTAGTCAATATCCAAGGCCCGAAGGTTTGCCAGCCAGGCCTCGTAACTCGGCCGCTTTCTATAATAGGCGGTCTTGGGGGTATGAGGGACCTCGTAGTCGCTTTTTTGCCGCTCATATAAGTCGTAGTCGTGAAATTTCCAGTCAAGGTGAGCGTCAATATTTACATAAAAAACCTCATTTTCCCATTTCCTTCCATAAAGATGATAGGGAATGTTGTGCCCGGCATAGGCGAGCCTGGCTCCGGATAGATTCTCCCATACCACAAGCCAGCCTTCATAGAAATATCCATAGGTAGGTGAAGACAGATCGAACGGCAGCACTTCTTTTTGGCGGAGAAACACCGCCTCTTGGAGCACCTTGGCAAGGGGGGCCTTTCGGGCAGGAGGGAGAAGTTGGCGGGGGAAAAAGAGGGTCCAGAAGAAAAGATTATTGCCGAAGGTGGCCACCACTGCTATGATGGCCCATCCCAGAAGGTGCCTCCAACCTTTCAGTCTCTTTTGAATTAAATAGACGCCGATAGTTATAAGCAGGGCCAAAGGAAGCACCCACAAAATCGCCCATTTAGCCACCAGAGGCCCCGGGCCTTTTCTCTTCATTCCTACGAATATGCTCCACATGACCAAAAGCAACACGGCCGGGGAGAAGACTCGGACAGCCTTGCTCATTTTGCCATAAATAAGACCTACGGCCACAAAAGAAAGGGCCACGGCGGGAAAGAGAAAACGCCACTCCGCATTATAGGGCACCAGCCACCAGTGTATCCCACCCAGTATGAAGGGGGCTACCAGGAGTAAAATGTGCTGCCTTTCTATCTGGTCTTCTTTGTGTAATGTCGCCACCCCTCGACCCGGAGTCTCGGGACGAAGGGCATTAGGTCCGGCAGACAGACGGCGAAGAGCGAAAGAAACTTGATGAATAACGAGTGCAAAAAGGGCCAGCGGATAAGTAAATGCCACGACGCCGCCATAGGCGCGGAGATTAGTCCAAAAGAAATCGCAGAAGCCGCGTAGGTGAAAGATGGATTTAGTCATTACGCTTCGCGGATATGCGCCCTGAAACAAAGTGAGGCCTCCGAGGCTCAAACTTACAGGATAGGTGGGACTGCCCGTGACCATAAGGTTGCGCAGATACCAGAAAGAGCCGCAGGCCAGAAGCCCTGCAAGGAAGATGCCCACATCCCGCAAAGAAAGTTGCCACCGGCGAGGTTTCCTGGTCTGGAAAAATATGGCGTAAAGGGAAACAAGAATTAAGGGAGGCGCGAAGGCCAGGGCCACATATTTACTGCCCAAATAAAGCCCTATGGATATGGAGGCAAGGGCCAGGGCCCGGGGGTTTCTATCCTCAAGATAAAGGATGACAAAATAGGCTGCCGCCAGAAAATAAAAAAGCGCCACCAGGTCCACTTCGGGGGCCCCGGCATAACGCATTATGCTGGGGGTGATGAGAAAAAGGGAGGTGCTTAAGAAGGCTCCTTCGGTCTTCGCCCCCACTTTTCGGGTTATGCAATATATGGTGAGCGCGCTCAGCAAATAGAAGGGCAGCCCTCCCACCCGGGCAAAAAGGTCGCTTCCCAGAGGCAGCATAAGCCAGAGGAAAAATATCTCCCCGTTTGCCGGGGAGTAGGCCGGGGCCTGGTCACCGAAAGGCGTGGGCACAATATGGATACTGCCTTTTTTCATCCACTCCACCGGGAAAGTCAGATGATAGGTAAGGCTGTCCCAGGAATAAGGTGGCACCGGAAGGAAAATAGCAGGATTAAGGTAGGGTCAGAGGTCGGATGTCGGGGGTCAGCCATCTTGCCAGAAGGCCTTACCCAGAAGTGCTGAGCAGCCTCGCGGCCGGAGGACCTGGATATTGCCAGAATGAGCGTAACCAGAAAGATGGCCATTATCAATGCCCCGACCCAGGAAAGGCGCAAGCAGCCGAAGGCTCCCAGTGCGGTTAAAACAAGCGTAATTTGGCCAAAGTAAAAAAGAGCCGTTGTAAGCGCCCTTGTTGAGCGTGAGTGGGGGCCGAGGCCATACGGCCAGAGCGTAATTGACCAAAGATATGCGGAAGAAAATGCTAAAGCATTGAGAATTATGAATAGTATCATTTGCAAAAACATAGGCGACCCTTTTGTGTTATCTTCTAAGAGTAGCCCAAGGCCTCACCCTTAGTCAAGGCCTAATTGCGACGATGGGCTGACCTGTGCTTCGCATCCTGAGGATGCTTCCCTCGACCCTGAGGGGTCTCGGGACGAGAACCCTGAAGGGCAGCATCCGAAGGGCCTCCCGGCGGCCAGGTTGAAAAAATGGGGCATCAAAAACCTTGAACTTGACCTCTTCAGGCGCACAAGGTAATATAAATCAATCGACCATAGGATGGCAGGGCATCTTCTTCCCGCACACTTGTTTCTCTTTTGGGCGCAAAAGAGATGGATAGTTCTTCGGTAAATGAAGAAATAACCTCGCGAAGCGGAGGCGGGTTGGGCGGTTTCTTAAAGGGGCGCTGGCTCAGTTTTTTTTATCTCCTCGTCCTTCTCGTGGCCACCCTGGTTTTTTTTCACAAAATCCTTACCACTGACCAGACCATATATACCGGAGATGTGGAGCTTGATAGTTATTGGCGCGTATTTTACGCCCAGGCCATAAAAAGCGGCCACTTTCCCCTCTGGAATCCTTACGAATTCTCTGGCTACCCCTTTATGGCCGGCATAGAGAACGCTGTATTCTATCCGCTCAATCTGCTCTTTTTAACTATGCCGGTGGAAAGGGCCGCAAACTACAGCGTCATCCTGCATTTCTTCCTGGCCGGAAGCCTTATGTACCTTTTCCTCAGAACCTTGCGGCTGGGCCGTGCCGCCGCGCTTCTCGGAGGATGCGTTTTTGCGTTCAACGGCTTCTGGCTCGGTCGGTCAATCTCCTGTATGGCCTGGCTGCCCCTCATCCTTTTATTTCTGGAAAAAGGGATAAGGAAAGAGAGGTCAGCGCGCCGTCGCCATAGCGGCTTTGGCGCGTCGGCGACATATTTCATCCTGGCAGGGGTCGCTTACGCAGTTCAAATATTCGCCGGGGTGGTGCAGTTTGCCTTCTACAGCGGAGTGGCCATCGGCATATACTTTTTCTTTCGCTTTTTCTCTGTGGCCAAGGAACGCAGCCGGGCGAGGAAGGTCAGGATGGTTCTTTCTTTTCTTCTGGCCTGTGCAGTTGCTTTTCTCCTTACGTCCATCCAACTTGTGCCCACCTATGAACTTGCCCAGCATTCCACCCGGGTTAAAGCCTCATATGAAGAAATGGCCGCAGAGTCCCTGCCTCCGGAGAATCTCCTCACCTTCTTTATACCGGAAGTCTTCGGCAATTCCATAACCACCCCCTATTGGGGCAGAGGAACCTTTAATGAACTTTATGCATATCTTGGCATCTTGCCCCTGGTCCTGGCCGTGGTTGCCATCTTGTTTGTCCGCGGAAAGGGTCTACCGGTATATCTTCTCATCGGCGGACTGGGCCTTTTGTGTGCCCTGGGCAGGTTCACTCCTTTTTACAAATTCTTTTACCTCCATTTTCCTGGGGCGAGTTCCTTCCGCATCCCGGCAAAGTTCCTTTACCTCTTGGTGTTTTCCATTTCGGCTTTAGCCGCATATGGCGCCGATTTTCTCTTGACCCACTTTCGGGATGAAGCCTGCCGCAAGTGGATGAGCCGCCTGGGCTTAGGACTTATCCTGATTGCGGCTTCCCTTTTAGCGTTCCTTTTGGTTCTGAAGGTTTCCGGGGGAAGCGACTCCCGACTATGGCGTGGGATTTTAGGGCTGCGCAAGTCCACGCAAGCGGAGACTATTGAAGCCCCCTATGCTTTATTTCAGTATCAAAAACCAGATGCCACCCAGCCCCTTTTCCGGGCGAAAAGTTTCGCCACTGCTGTCAAAGGTGGTTTGGCTTTGGCCCTCTTGCTTTCTGCCAGCGGTTTTTTATGCTTGGGGCTTGGCGCCGACAGGGTTCGGTTAAAAAAGAGCGTTTTTCCCGCGCTGATGCTGGGACTGGTCCTATTTGATTTGTGGTTTTTTCATAGTAAACTCGTGTTCACCGTTAATATGCAAGAAAACCGGTGGAGTGAGGAAATAGTGACCTCACTCAAGCAGGATAAGTCGCTTTTCCGCATAGCCACCTTCACCCCGAGAGCCGACGACCTACAGAGGGGGATGAAGCACAAGATTTCCAATGTGGGCGGAGAGCGGCCTCTTATTCTCACCCATTATCAGGAATTTTTCAACGCCAATAACGGCCGGCCCCTGGACCTCATCCAGGACCACATCCACCCCGAGAAGGCTACTCCACTGCTCGATTTGCTCAATGTGAAATATCTCCTGGAGCAAAGGCCGCGCTTTCTGCAAAGTGGTGAAGATTACCGCCTGGAGATAAACGAAGATTTCTTACCCCGGGCCTTCATCGTGCACCGTGCAGTTTATTTGCCCGAAAGAAGCATACTTCTGGGAACGCTTTCCAGAGAGGATTTTCCAGGTCAAGATATGGTGCTTTTTCAGGGCCCCGGGAAGGAGATAACTTATGAGACATCTCCGGAGCCCGAGCGGTGCCAGATAACGACCTACGAGATTAATCGCGTAGTAGTTGATGTCTTTCTCGGGTCCCCCGGCTATCTCATTTTAAGCGAGACATTTTATCCCGGCTGGGAGGCCTATGTGAATAGAAAGAAGAGCGAGATAATTCGGGCTGATTATGTCCTGCGCGCTGTGGCCTTAGAAAAAGGAGAACACAGGGTAGAATTTGTCTTTCGACCGACGAGTTTCTATATAGGCGCGACTATTAGCGGTATTACTTTGTGTGCGTTGGTGGCGTTTTTTCTTATAAAGGCCTTGATGCGAAAACCTCGGACTTGAAAAAATGAACAGAGAAATGTAAAATAAAGAGGTTGCAGTTTCATTAAGTGTTTTTCAAAGATGGATGACTTTTTTCGGGTGACGGCCGACATCGGACGGCCGACAGCAGACGGTTGAAATAATTATGCCCGAGATTCTATATCGGGAAGCCATTCGTGATGCCCTGCGTGAGGAGATGCTGCGCGACGAGCGGGTCTTCGTGATGGGTGAGGATGTGGGGGTCTATGGCGGGGCCTTTGGAGTGACGCAAGGGCTGATAGAGGAATTCGGCGAAGACCGGGTGCGCGATACCCCTATATCCGAAGCGGTCATCGCCGGGGCCGCGGCCGGCTCCGCGGTAACCGGTATGCGCCCCGTGGCTGAAATTATGTTTATGGATTTTACCACTTTCGCCACCGACCAACTGGTGAACCAGGCCGCCAAGATTAGATATATGTTCGGCGGTAAGGCCCGGGTCCCTATGGTGCTTCGCACCCCTGCCGGTGCCGGCACTGGCGCTGCGGCCCAGCATTCTCAGAGCCTGGAGGTATGGTTCACTCACATCCCCGGGCTAAAGGTTGTTATGCCTTCTACTCCCTACGATGCTAAGGGGCTTTTGAAATCTTCCATCAGGGACGATAACCCGGTAATCTTCGTGGAGCATAAACTTCTTTATAATACCAAAGGAAATGTTCCTGCCGAGGAATATACTATTCCCCTGGGTGTGGCTGATGTGAAGCGTGCGGGACGGGATGTGACCATAATCGCCACCTCCCATATGGTGCTTAAGGCGCTTGAGGCCGCGGATACCCTGGCTCGAAGCGGCATAGATGCCGAGGTGCTCGACCCCAGGACGCTTGTGCCTCTGGATAAAGAGGCCATCGTCGAGTCAGTAAAGAAGACTGGCCGGGTGGTGATTGTCCACGAGGCCTGCAAAAGAAGCGGTTTCGGGGCGGAGTTAGCAGCCACCATTGCCGAAAGCGATGCCTTTGATTATCTTGACGCACCCATAAAAAGACTCGGCGGGGCCTGGTCGCCCATACCTTATAACCCCAACCTGGAGGCGGCCTGGATACCCCAGGCCGAAGATATTATCAGGGCTGCCAGAGAACTTAAGGAGCGCACTTGAAAGCCGGCGTATATTATGGCACGGGCGATATTCGTATAGAGGATATGCCCCTGCCGGAGATTGGTGATGAAGAGGCCCTGGTTCAGGTCAAATCCTGCGGCCTCTGTGGCACAGACCTACAGAAATATCTGCACGGTTTGGTGGAGCCGGGTGTTGTCCTGGGGCATGAGGTTGCCGGCAATGTGGTGGAAGCGGGAGAAAAGGTGAGTCGTTTGGGCGCCGGCGACCGGGTAATCGTTCCCCATCACATTCCTTGCTTCGTCTGCCGGTTTTGCCGCCACGGAAATCACACGATGTGCGAAGCGTTCAAGCCCACCCGAATCTCTCCCGGCGGATTTGCTGAATTCATTAAAGTCGCCGGGCCCAGCGTGAGCAAGGGGATGCTCAAAATCCCTGATGAGATAAGTTATGATGAAGCGGCGCTGGTGGAGAATACGGCCTGCTGTCTGCGGGCGCTTGAGAAATGTCGTCTTCTTCCGGGAGACTGCGTAGTGGTGGTGGGCGCCGGGCCGGCGGGCCTCATTCATATACAACTTTCCAGGGCCCTCGGGGCAGGCAAGGTGTTGGCGCTGGACCTTCTGGACTGGCGGCTTGAGGTGGCAAAAAGGATGGGTGCCGATGTGGTACTAAATGCGAGAAATGACGATGTGGTGGCCGCGGTGAAAGAGGAAACCGGTGGGTTGGGCGCGGATGTGGTTATGGTTGCCGTGGGAAGCACGAAGGCTTTGGCCCAGGCCATAAGCCTTGCCAGAAAGGGGGGGGTGGTGAACTTTTTTGCGGAATGCCCGCCGGGTTCCAGCCTTAAAATCGACCCCAATATAATCTACGGAAGCGAAATTATCCTGCTCGGAAGTTATTCCTCAACCCCTCTGGAACTGAAAAGCGCCCTGGAACTCATTCATTCAGGCCGCATTGATGTGGCGGGTCTAATCTCACATCGGCTCAAGTTGGAAGAACTCAAACGCGCATTTGATTTAGCCAGCCAGAGGAAAGAGGCGCTTAAGATAATCATAAATCCATAGGGCATCGGCGAAAAATCCTGAAATGCCGGGCAAAAACAAAAAGATGAAGGCGGCGATACTATACGGGCCGCAGGATGTGCGCCTGGAGGAAATAGATATTCCTGAGATAGGCCCGGGGGATGTGCTCCTTAAGGTTAAGGCGGCACTAACCTGCGGAACCGATGCTAAGGTCTTCCTGCGCGGCGGCCATCCCCGGATGATTAAGCCACCGGCCGTCTTCGGCCACGAATTCTCCGGCGAAGTTGCCCGGGTGGGAAGAGCGGTCAAAGATTTTCATCCCGGGATGCGGGTAGTAGCGGCAAATTCCGCCCCTTGTGGCAAATGTTTTTTTTGCAAGATTGGCCGGCAAAGCCTCTGCGATAATTTGCTTTATATAAATGGCGGCTATGCCGAATATGTCAGGATCCCCGAGAGGGTCACGAGACAAAATCTTCTGGAGATACCCCAAAATGTCTCCTTTGCCCAGGCCGCCTTGGTGGAGCCTTTGGCCTGTGTGGTTCACGGTGTGGAGGAATCTAATATAGAGCCGGGGAATTGGGTGGCGATAAATGGCGCCGGTCCCATAGGCCTTTTTTTTGTGGCGCTCGTGAAACTAAAAGGGGCAAGGCCGGTAGCGATTGATGTGCTTCCGGAAAGACTGCAGAGGGCCAGGAAACTGGGGGCAGAGGCGCTCATTGACGCCGGCCCTGGGGTGGATGTGGTGGAGAAAGTAAAGGAGTTGACTGAAGAGGGCCGGGGCGCAGATGTGGCCATAGATGCCACAGGAGTGCCCGAAGTCTGGGAAAAGGCCCTTCGGATGGTGCGCAAAGGGGGGCTGGTGAATCTATTCGGCGGCTGTGCCCCGGGGACGAAGATAGAAGTGGATACCGCGCTTCTTCATTACTCGGAACTCACCATCAAGGGGGTTTATCATCATACGCCGGGTTATGTGCGCCAGGCGCTCGGTCTAATCAGAGAGGGGAAAATCGATACAGGCCTTTTCATAACTAAAGAACTTCCCCTTGAAAAAATCACCGAGGCCCTTAAACTTATTATTAATCACCAGGGGGTTAAAACCGCGGTAATTCCTTAAGTCTTGAGAGATAAGACGATGGAATTCTCTGAGGAAGTGCTCCTTAGTATGTATAAGAAGATGCTCCTCATTCGCTATTTTGAGGAGAAGGTGGATGAATTTTTTGCCCGGGCATTAATTCACGGCACCACGCATTTATATGTCGGTGAAGAGGCCATCGCCGTGGGGGCCTGCGTGCATCTGGAAAAGGGTGATTTGTTTACCAGCACGCACCGGGGCCACGGTCATTGCATCGCCTCGGGCGCGGATGTGAAAAGGATGATGGCCGAACTTTTGGGCAAGGAGACCGGCTACTCCCACGGTAAAGGCGGCTCTATGCACATCGCCGATGTGGAAGCCGGCAACCTGGGGGCAAATGGAGTTGTGGGCGGGGGCATCCCGCTGGCCGTGGGCGCGGGGCTAACCTTGAAGATGAAAAATTCCGACCGCGTGGCGCTTTGTTTTTTTGGCGATGGCGCCGCCAACCAGGGAGGCTTTCATGAATCGCTCAATCTGGCCTCCATATGGGATTTGCCGGTGGTCTTTATCTGCGAAAATAATGTTTATGGTATGTCCTTTCCGGTCAAGAAGGCCATCAAGGCCAAGACAATAGCCGAACGCTCCAAGGCCTATGGCATCCCGGGGGATTTGGTGGATGGCAACGATGTCTTTGCGGTATCCGATGCCGTGGAGGCCGCCGTAAAGAGGGCCAGGAAGGGCAAAGGCCCCACCTTGATTGAATGCCAGACTTATCGCTGGAAAGGCCACTCAAAAAGCGATGCAAATGTTTATCGCACTCAGGAGGAGATAGAAAATTGGAAGAAGAAATGCCCCATAAAAAGGTTTAGAGAGAAACTGATGAAAGAGAATCTTCTTACCCGAGAGCAGGCGGAGAGAATAGACCAGGCGGCGAAGAAAGAAATAGAAGAGGCCACAGAGTTCGCTATGCGTAGCCAGGAGCCGAACCCCGAAAATTTAGAGGAGGATGTTTATGCCTGAAGAGGCGGATGAAAAGGAAGTCTTTATGGACATTTATTGCCTGCACTGCAAGGAAGAGACCCCCCACAAAGTCATCTATGGCCCCAAATACTTGAAAGAGATGAAGTGCGAGGCCTGCGGCACGGTGCTCCGCGTGGACAGAAAGCAGATGCTCAAGACTTATGCGACCGAATTCGTGGACCGCGTGCTCACCAAACCTTACAGGATGAAGAAAGAACTCCGAGGTAAGGAACTTTCAGATTTTATCCTCTCCCTACCCATTCGCATCGCCTCCAAGCCGGTAAGAGTGGCCAAAGAGATAAGCGAAATCTTGAAGAAAAAATAGCGGCCCAAGAACCCGTCACTCGTCATTCGAAACTCGTCATTCGAATGACGGATGACCAATGACGGATGACGAATGAGCGAAGCGAAAACAAAAGTCCTGGCGGTGGGCGCACATCCCGATGATATTGAGTTCTTCTTCGGCGGGACTTTAGCCAAATTAAAAGAACTTCACCGGAAGCGGGTTCAAATTTATATGCTGACTATCTGTAACGGAACTATGGGCTCTGAGGAACTTGAGTGTGCGCAAATAAGGCAAACCAGATGGAAAGAGGCCCAGGAATCTGCCGCCCTCATAGACGCACATTACGATACCTGTGATATATGGGATTTGGAACTGGATTTAGATAGGCATAAGGCCAAGGATATTTTAGTGGGGCAAATCAGACAGATTAAGCCGGATATGGTATTAACCCACACGCCAAAAGATAATTATATGCCGGACCACAGGGTGGCCTCATTTATAGTAAGCGATGCGCTATTTTGTGCGATGCTTCCCAACTATAACCCTTCAAGAAGGACGAATGAGATAAGGACGAGAAGAGAAATTGAAGGGGGTTCAGTGGGATATAGGTATGAAAGAACTAAAAGCCTGCCGCTTCCGGCCCTTTACTATGGAGACCCATTTCCCGGATACGATATGTTCCAGGAAGAGCAAAGGCCGACTTTCTTAGTGGATATAACCTCCACCATAGAAGCAAAAAGAGAGATGCTCCTCAGACACAAAAGCCAGGGGGCCTGGCTCAAGGCCGGCCATAGAGATAGCGACTATATAAGAACGGCGATGGAGTGGAATCGAAGAAAAGGCAAATTGGTCGGCGTGGAGTTTGCAGAAGCCTTCTTAAGGCATAAGGGCACACCATATAATCAAGAGCCGAGACTGGAAAGCCTACTGGGCGATAGCGTTAAACATATTGGAAGTCAATGAGTCCGGTCCCAAGCGGTTTGAAGTCTCTGGAATGCCGAGGCCGAAAGATGATTTCGCTCTCACAGGATAAAGATTTCATCTGGTTCAAAACGGCCAAAATACACTTGAGATTTGACCAGGGGATGTGTCTTAAGGTCTTCTACGATGATAATGGCCGGCTTAAATCAATGAATGATGCTTCGGCGGCCCATCCTCCACATTTTATTCTGGCTGGCGGAAAAGAGGTGAAAAATTTTATTCTGCGGCGTGACTCGGTCCAACTTGAGGATATTAGCACTGAATTCGGAAAGGGTAAGAGGCTGATCTTAAAGGGAATTGACAGAAGTTCTATTGAAGCCGTGGTCTCCCAGACGCTTTTGATTGATTTATACAAGGATTTTCCGAGTGTGGCGATTCTGCAGGCCGAATACGTTCTCGAAGGTCCGGGCCGGTTAAAGATTGACCAGGTGGTGAATAATTTCTTTGTTCTGGATGCTACTTTTCTGGATGGTACAAGCCGCGCCAATGAATTCTGGTCATTTCAGGGCGGGGCGGCCATAAGGGAACATTTTATACGGGAGATTACGGATGATTTTGAGAAGGAGAATTTCCAGGGGGTCTTCGGTCCGGGATATGGCGGCGGGATACCTCTGGTGTATCTCTGGCAAAAGGAGATGGGCTTAGCCGTAGGTCATATTGAACCCAAATATCTCATCGTTTCCCTGCCGGTCAGAGTACGGCCGGATAAAAAGGTTGAGGTCTCTTTAAATTATCCAGCAAATCTCAACGGGAAAAATCCGGAAATCTCAGCGGAAGAAAGTTATAGGACTGAAAGATGTCTTCTGGGGGCATATGTGGGAGATTACTTCGAGCCCCTGGCCGATTATTCTAAATTTCTCCAAGCCGTCTCGGAGCCGATGCCCCTGGCGCCGCCCGGTGCTTATGAAGCCGTCTGGTGCAGCTGGGGATACCACCGCGATGTAACTCAAGAGCAGATTCTGGGCATGATGCCGGTCTTAAAGGATATGGGTATAAAATGGGTGGTTCTCGATGACGGCTGGTTTGATGTGATGGGAGACTGGAATACCAGGGAGAAGACCTATCCCGGTGGAGAAAAAGAGATTAAGAATTTGGTCAGGACGCTTCATAAGAACGGTTTTAAGGTGAAACTCTGGACCCTGCCCGGGGTGGCCGATGGCAACATTGATATTGAGAAGTGGGAAAGGGAACACCCTGCTATGCGCACCGAGATAATCAAGCATCCCATCCACTCACTGGCCAGAGTGGTCAAGGAGCATCCTCACTGGTTTGTGAGGGAAAAAGACGGCCAATATGCCATCTCCAAACGGGCCAATTATTATTTCTGCCCCTCGCTGCCTGAGGTGCAGGAGCATTTCCGCAAACTTACGAAAAAATTTATCCGCGATTGGGATTTCGACGGCTTCAAACAGGATGCAGTTTATATATGCCCCCCTTGCTACGATGAGACTCATAATCACCCTTATCCGGAGAAGGCCGCCGAGGATTACGCCAGGATTCTGGAGATTATTTTTAAGACCACGATGAAAATAAAGCCCGATGCGGTGGTGGAAACCTGCCCCTGCGGGGTGACGCCCACCTTTACCTGGTTCTTCTGCCAAAATCAGCCGGTCACCGCCGACCCGGTGGGCTCCTGGCAATGCCGCACCCGACATAAGGCCTTGAAGGCCCTGGCCGGGCCGCTATCCGCCATCCTTTCCGACCATATAGAGATAACCGACGGGCGGGAGGATTTTGCCACACAAATCGGGATAGGTGGGGTAGTGGCAACGAGATTCACCCCTACGGGAGAGGACATCGCCTCACGCGTTGAGGCCGGCGAGGATGTAAGCAAAAGATTTCTTCCCCTGAATGAAGAAAAAAGGGCCAAATGGAAAAAGTGGCTCACTATCTACAACCAGAAGATGCTGGCAAAGGGCGAATATCTCAATCTGTATGATGTGGTCTATGATGTCCCCGAGACGCATTGTATCAGGAAGGATAACCAACTCTATTACGCTTTTTATCATACCAGCCTCCCGCAAACGGAACCCCAATACGAAATCACCTCCGCCGACCAGGCCTCTGCTCGCCTTCGCCGTGACCCAGCCGCCTTTGCAGGCGAGATAGAACTTCGAGGCCTGGAAGATAAGACCTACCGGCTTTATGATTATGTGAATGATGTGGATTACGGTGAAGTTAAAGGCCCCGGGGCAAAAATAAAAGTAGAGTTCTCCGGCTTCCTTCTTCTGGAGGCCACGCCGAAAGATGTGTAAAATATAAAGTTGCAAAAACACATTCCGGCTATACAATACCTTCAAAACAGGATTAGTCATTCGTCATCCGTCATCCGTCATTCGAGTGACGAATGACGAGTTCCGAGTGACGAGTTCCGAAATGAATCCGAGCACCGTGCAAGATGGCTCAATTGCCCTTCAATCTGCACCTATTAGCACTGCCTCTTTGCTAATCTTTTTGGTGCTTAATTTGTTTTTGGGGCTGAGCGCATTTCTTTGGACCAGGCGTTTTTTTGGCCGCCAGACGCTCTCTGGCTCCATAATGGTTTTCTTGACTTTATATTTTGCCCAGGTGGTTCTGGTTTTTACCGTATTGGGACTTCTGGGGGCACTCGGCCTGGGATATATGTCCCTGGGCATTATTATGATGTTTATCCTTACGCTTGCTTGCCTTTGGAAAAGATGGTCTCTATTGGAGCATATGTTGTCTCTCGCACGAGGTAAACGAAGGCCCGAAGGCCGAGACAGGCCCTTATGGCTGAAGGATTACTACTTTTTGGTGCTTTTGGCCCTGGTCCTGGTGCTTTTTTTCCAGGGCCTGGTGATAGCCTTGAGTTTGCCGCCCAATGCCTGGGGAGCGCTCAATTATCACCTCACTTTCCCGACGGCCTGGATGAAAAGCGGACGAATAGAGGTCTTCTCCTTCCCGTTGGGAGACCACGCAGACAGTTTCTCCCCGAGCAATATAGAATTTTTTTATCTATTGCTTCTTTCGCCTTTGAAAAGCGACCTCCTGGCAAAGGTGGGGCAGTTGGCCTTTTTGCTTTTGGGGGCGCTGGCGCTCTACGCTTTGGCTCGGGAGTTAGGAATCGGCCGGAAGGCAGCCTTATTTCCGCCTCTTTTTTTCGCCCTTACGCTGGGAATATTTCGCCAGGCATTTACCGCCGAGATTGATGTGGCCTTTGCGGCGCTACTAATCACTTTTTATTACTTCTGGCTTTCTTTTGAGCGGAAGGTTGAACGCAGGTGGCTCGTTCTGGCAGGCTTATCCTTCGGGCTTTTCCTGGGCACAAAGTATGTGGCGGTTCCTTTTGCGCCGTGGATGCTCCTTCCCTTTTTTGTAAGCATCTTCAGGCCAAGGAGCAAACCGAATTATCT
>LIZR01000047.1 GCA_001302825.1 Planctomycetes bacterium DG_23
GTATTTGGCAGTGAGTTTTCTGGAGCCGAGGACCGGGCTTCTCTGGGCGGTGCTGGGCGCGGTGGGTAGTGGCGTCGCCGTCTATTTTCTTATCTCTTATCTCACTCGTAGCGAGGAACTCAAGGCCCTTCTGGAAATCTTCCGCCGCCGCGTGGGCCGGTGATTGAGAAGGGAGCAAAGCAGTGCCCTTTCGCAGTTGTATGTGCCTATCTCAATTTTTTCCCGTGGCCGGAGGGGCCGAACGGCAGGCCCACATTCTGGCCAAATATCTCATCCAGAAGGGCCATCAGGTCTTCGTCCTCACCCAGAGAAAGACGGGGCATCAGCCGAAAGAAGTGCTGGAGGGCGTGCCGGTAGAGCGGGTCATAAGAACCATTGACAAGGGGCCGCTTTTCGGCATAAGTTTCCTCCTTTCTCTAATCTCGCTCCTTATCAGGAAACGCCGCCGATACGATATTATTCACCTGCATCAGGCGTATCTTTCGGCCTTTGCCGCAGGGCTTCTTTCTGGTCTTCTCAAGAAAAAGGTAGTGGTTAAGGTTGCCTGCGGAGGAGAGTACGGGGATATGCGGCGGCTGGAAGGGACGAAACTTTCCTGGCTATTCTTCGCCGGGATAAAAAGAGCGGACAGGTTCGTGGCCATAAGTGACCAGATAAGAGAGGAACTTTTATCATATGGTTTTGCGCAAGAGAAAATCGTGCGCATTCCCAATGGAGTTGACCTGACCAGATTTCATCCGGGCACCTCTCGCATTAAGGATTTATTCGCAGGGCGGAGCATAGTGCTCTTCGTGGGGCGCTTAGATGAACAGAAGGGAGTTGAATTTTTGCTTCGCGCCTGGCGTAGAGTGAAAGAGGAGGATAAGAGGGGCCCCGTTTTGCTGCTCCTGGGCCAGGGGCAAAAGGCTCGAGAACTTAATGCGCTCACCTCGAGCCTCGACCTGGGGGAGTCTGTCCGTTTCTTGGGCCGGGTGGAAAATGTGGAGGATTATCTCAGGGCAGCGGAAGTCTTCGTCCTGCCCAGTCTGGCTGAGGGTATGCCCAATGTGCTCCTGGAGGCTATGGCCACAGGTGTGGCCATCGTAGCTTCCTCCATCGGCGGGATAACTGATTTGGTGCAAGATGGGGAAAGTGCAGAATTGGTCCCGCCCAGGGATGAGGAGAAACTCGCCGCGGCCATCTCAAAACTCCTCCACGACAAAGCCTCCAGTAAGCGTTTAGGCAAGGCGGCTCTGGAAAGGGCGCGAAGAGATTATTCCATTGAGGCCGTGGGCCGAAAATACGAAGACCTTTATGGACAACTTTTAGCATAAGGAACGAGACTTGGCGGATAAGTTTCAACTTGCTGAACTCTGGAAGTTTTCGGCGGAAGGTGAAATTACTCTTCTGGCCATTTCCGCCGCCCGGGAAGTGGTGGTTGTGGATGACCGGAGGCGCTTCTATTTTCTGGGCCCCGAGGGGGATGTGCACTGGAAGAAGATGCTGAAGACTAAGCCCTTGGCAGTGGCGATGGCGGACGACGCCTCATCCATAGGGCAACTTTGCCAGGCAGGCGTGCTGGAAAACTATGGCCCGGGAGGTGAACCTATCTGGCAAGTGGAACTTCCCGATGATGCTATTTCTCTGGATATGGAGCCTCGCGGCCGCTCCTTTGTAGTGGGAACGAAAAAGGGTGAAATAATCTTCCTCAATTCCGCAGGTCAAGAGGTAGGCAGGACCAAGGCGGCCCACGAGGTGTATTTTTTGACCCTTGCGCCGGAGATTTCCACACTGCTTGCGGCCAGCCGCTTCGCACAGGTCAGTTATTTTGACCCGGGAGGGGATTTTCTCTGGGAAGTTTCTTTAAGATGCAATCTACAGGATGTGGCCGTAAGTGGCTCGGGCGATTTCATACTTCTGGCCGCGCTGGCCCGGCATATCTTCGCCTATAATGGCCAGGGCGAGGCTCTGGGAACTTACAGAGTGGGCGGCTGGGCTTCCCGGGTTGAGACTGATAGACGAGGCCGTTTTATCTTCGCCGCTAACACCGAGGACGATATCGTGGTTCTCTCGCGCACAGGCGAGGTGCATTTTCACTATCGTTTGAGAGAAAAGATAACCTCTTTGGCGGCCTCTCCCTCCGGGCATTATCTGGCAGTGGGGACTCACAGCGGAGAATGTATTCTTCTTCAACTTCCAGAGACTGAAGAAAAAGCAGCAGGGTTTGTGGAATTTTCCAAAGCGGAAAGAAAGGCTCGACCCCATAGCGAGGAACTCTGGAGCCGCCGCGTCTTCTCTCCGCTTTCCACACTGCGCTTCGGCGAACTGGTCATATCTGCCCAGGGCGATTATGTGGCTTTGATTGATTCTTCAGGCCGCTTTCATCTTTTTGATGCAAATGGCATAGTGCTCCTCGATGATGTGCCCATACGGGGGTCTTTTCCCCATCTGGAAATAGCCCAGGGTTCGGTGCTTTTGGCCAGAAGTGATAACTTTCTTTTGCTTTTAGGAATAAAAGACCTCTCTCAGGAGTTTATTGATTTTGAGCGGGTCAGGATTGCTCATTCGGCAATATCTCCAGAGGGTGCTTTTTTTGTCTTGTGTGATGATGTGGGAAGGCTGCTATTCTATAACCGAGAGTGTCAGCGACTCTGGGAAAGGCGTGTTTCGGGCGAAGTGGGCGGCCTGGCTGTTAGTGCTTCTGGAAAAGTCCTGGCGGTGGTTTTGGAGCCTTCGGATGCTGCCCTTCAGGGCTCTCGTCCCGAGACCCCTCAGGGTCGAGGGGAGCGGGAAGGACGCATAACGGGTTTGGACACCAAAGGCAAGGAGATTTTTTCTCAGAAATTTACCAAAGAAGGCAGCGTCTGGCTTTTCGCCCTTTCTCTGGGGGCAGAGGGGTCATTTTTCCTCCTGGCCACTGAGGCGGGCAAGGTCTTTGCTTTTGACCTTGAAGGCCAACTTGTCTGGAAGAAGGATTTCAAGACAACTCTTTCCGGGGCCTACATTGTTGGGAAACCTCGCCGTTCGGAGAGGCTGGCCTTGCGCACGGCTGAGGAAGGACATTTTGTGTTGGACGGCCAGGGAAATCTGCTGGAGAAAAGGACGGCAAAAAAGGGCAAAAGTCTCCTCCTCCATAATGCCAAAGGCCCGGGACTTCTTGAGGCGGCCTGGTGGGATGGGGTACTTTCGCTTTATGGTCCAGATGAGGAAATCCTTTGGCGGCGGCAGTTCAAAGAGGAAATCTATGAGGTGGCGGCAAGCGGTGATGGGCGCTTCCTGGCAGTTCTTGTAGGCGATGGTCTTCGCTATTTTCTGACCCTAAAAACAGCAGATGATACTTCAAGGCCCAGATTTCTGGAATTTCCTTAATACGCGCAGGCCTTCTCTTTTACCATCCCCCGGCCGGGCCAACCACAGAAAAATCTTGCCAAACTGAAGCGATGATGAGAATGTTTATGAGGATCGATAATCCCGCCAAACCGTAAAGGAAAAGTCTGAAAAGGCGTCTCGCCGGAACATAAGAGAAAAGTCCTATCACCAGAGCCGGCACCAGAAGCATCAAATGCTTGGTCTGTCGCCAATCAACTACGGTGAAAAAGAAAGCACCCAGAAGAAACCATAAGGCCAAAGCCGGCTTTCTGTTTTCAGCCTTTCGCAACTCCTTCAGAGCAAGAATGAGCACAATAGCCCCCAGAAACAAAATCGGCTGGCCCAAGGGATACCAAAAAAATCCTTTCCACAGTTTCCAGGCGGCAGGGTAGCCGGTATAGCCCAAATCGGCTCTGTGGACGATGCGGTTTATGAGATGATACTGGAAGTGCTCTTGGATGAATACATCCGGCTTAAGTATGAGGCCGTAGGCCCAGAAAAGAAAAGTGCCAGCGAGAAAGCCAATGAAAGCCGGATGTAGCGCTGCGGCCTTGAGCACCCTCAGAATCTTCTCCTTGCCGAGCCGCGCGGAGAATTCTCTCATACCGATGGCCATTGGCAGGATAACGGCTTTGTGATTGGCCAGCCCCAGAAAGAGCGCGGCGAGAAGTGTTGCGTATACACCGCCCGCCGCTTGGCGCTTGTCAACCGAAGGTGAAGGCTCAATATAAAGATAGGCCAGAAGAAAAAGGCCGAAGTTGGTTATGGCCATATAGCCGCCGTAGGAAGAGCGAATGAATATTTCCGGAAAAGTGAAGTAAAGAAGAAGGCCCAGGACGGCCAGAAATCGTGAATGCGTTAACTTCTCAATAAAACAAAATAGGATGAATGCAGTCAGACAAGAGAAAAATATATTGGGCATACGGGTGGGGAGGACGAACGGCGTCTTTTTGAACCTGGGCACGGCCTCATCCTCGACAAAGGAAGAGATAGCCCAGAAGCGTAACTCCTGAACATTGAGTGAATTCTGGCCCTTAATTAAGGGTTTCCTTGGACAAAATCGAGGGATGTCGAAATGAGGTATGAATATCATTGATACTGCATCCGGTGCACCTTCATCTAAGATTATTTTTTCGTTATGGGTCGTCTTAACTTTTCTTTTAATCTCTTGTCCATCCTGGGTGATAAACGATATTTCCGTTCCCTCAAGCAGCTTTGTGTTTAAGATTTTTTCTCCCAGAGACGCATCTTCTTCATACCAGCGCAGTTCATTCAACACATCCCAGAAGAGGATGGTGTGGGCGTTATAGAAGTGGAGGAGTAAGGGGTGGGCGAAGAAATGGGTTGTGCCCCGGTCGGTGAGGTGAAGGGGCTTAAGACGATTAAGAAGTGCCCAGGCCGTGCCCTGGGTTTCCATATCGTGGTCTTCAAGGGGAGGGACAAGCCGCGTTGCTCCGAGATAGATAAGTATGTAAGTGAGCAGAGCGATGCAGAGAGCGAGTCGCCCCGGCCTTATGGCGTCAGCACCTCTCTGGGGCGATTTTACGAAAACAAGGCCCAGATTGGTAATCACGGCCAGATAAATAAAATGGCTTGTAGAAGAGATTTCAACTCCGAGAAGAAAGTGCCCCACGACCCCGACCAGAAGAATAATAGTAGAGGCAATAATCATAAAGATTATCTCCTCCACCGGGTCGCGGATTTTTCTTCGCCGCCAAATCCCTCTCCAGGCTGCTCCGGGCACCACAAAGACCATCAGGTTAATGATGATGCTCAGGATGAAGCCACCTAAAGGCAGGAAGAAATGCAGAAGATAAACGAGAAGAACCAGGTTCAAACCAAAAGCCAATTTTTTCTTTTCGCCGAGCATAGACTTATGGAAATCCCCTGCGTAACGCCGAGGCAGCGGCTACTGCATAGAAAACCACCGCCAATACCACCACGCCCCGAAAGCCCAGGGAAATGGCCAGCATTATAGCCAGCACCGCAGCGAGCACTGAGGCAAAGCCGTTTATGCCCCAGGCCCAGGGAACAAGCCCTGGTTCAGTGGCAGAAAGCCGGCTCAGGTTTGCCGGAAAAGGCATACCCATAAAAAAGGCCAGGGGCGAAATGGCCGCCAGAGAAATCACTATCTTAACGATACCGCTTTGGCCCAAAAAAGAATGAAATACTATTTTCAAGAGCCACCACTCACATAGAGCAATGGCGACAATCGCAACCACGGCCACCAACACCGCACCGGGCCTTTTCCTTTCCAGACGACTGCTTATGAAACTGCCCAGACCGGAGAAGATTAGGAAACCCGCCACCACTACGGCTATGGCATAGGTGGGATGACCCAGAAAGATGATGAATTTCTGTATATAGGCCATCTCTATAAACATAAATCCCAGACCTATGGAAAGGAAGTAAAAAAGCGTGCGCCATTTCGTTCCGGCAACTGCCTTTCCTTTGGGCAAGAAGAAAAGGGGCAGGATGATAAGCACGCCACTGACCAGGGCGGCCTGAAGCAAAGTACCCACCAGGATTAAGTAGCCCCAATCGGCTAAGGTCATCCCGGCCCTTCCCAGGTCCGCCAGTTGGGGGAGGACCCTCCATTTGAAAAAGTGGAAGAAATAGGGTCGGTCGTCGGTGGCCGGGCGAATATAGAATGCATAGCGGCGATAGAAATCTTCCCTCTCAGGGGAAAGTATCTTTATGGCGGCGTTATAGAGCAAAGGTTCGGGAAGTTTATGGTAGATGTTGGCCTCAGCCGGAGGCATTCCAAAGTAATAGCACAAGTCAAAAGAGCGGGAGGCGCAAAATATTTTGGCTTTCTCAATATCCTGGGAGGTAAAAGGGGAGGCCTTAATGAGCAAGGTTGCCGTCTTCATTCCCCGGATGAGGAGAAGATGGCGCCCCGGGACTTGCACGCCAGAGGCCTCCAAGGCCTCCACCGCGGTGGCGAAGAGTTTGATGCTGTCTCTTATAGGTTGCTTATACCAGCGGGTGATGGAAAGGATACCGCCCGGGTTAAGGTGCCAGAGATAAGTCTCGAAGGCCTCGCGGGTATAGAGGAAACTTTCGGCAAGGGAATAGACCCCGGCGCTTGCCGCGCCAAAGGAATCCATCAACGAAATCTGAATGAGGTCATATTTTCTTTGGCTCTTTTCCATAAAGGAGCGGGCCTCGGCCACATTGACCTTTACCTCAAGTCCTGAGTATAGCCTGCCGGAAAACTCGCCGAAGCGTTCATTTACTAAATCTATCACCTCGCTATCGATTTCCACGGCTTCAACCGCACGGGGCCGATGATAAAGGGCCGAAAGTACATCTAACCCGCCTCCAGCCCCCAGCACTATGGTCTCGGGCCTTTCCAGAAGATGATAGGCCAGAGAAGAGGTGAAATAATCCAGAAATTCCAATCCCCGCCAGTCGCCGTGAAATTCGGTGATGGCGCTGAAGGAATCCCCGTCCTGTATCAGGGCCAGTTGCTGCGGCGCAGGATATTTTTCAGTATAGGCCAGACTCAAGCCCGGCTTTCTTCTTATAGCCGGGGATTGCACCACATCTATCTGGCCCAGGGGCGAGAAGCGGCTTTCCAGAACTTCACTCTCGGGAAAATCCCTGAGGTAACTCAGCCACTTATATTCGGAAGGCTTGAATTCTATCTCTTCGCCGAGGAAAAGCACTCCCATAATCAAGGCGGCCACTAAAGCCGCCCCAAAAATCTCCTTGCCGAGGGAAAAGGCGAAGACCAAAGCGCCAAACAAGGCTAAAAGGCTTAAAGAGCGCAGGATATCCAGTGGAAACAAAAAATGCATAATCCCCACGGCAAAAAGAGCGCCCGCTCCGGAGCCCACTAAATTCGCGGCATAAATCAAATTTATCCTGCGTGGAGCCATCATAAAAGAAATGCCTATGCATAAAGCCCCGAAAAAAAAGGGCAGCGTAAGCACCACATACTGGCCCAGAAGGAGCAGGAACTCCCCGGGATACCAGACGATGCGCATAGCCTCAAAGGGGATTTTCTGGGATAGCCAGGTGGCCAAAAAGAGGCTGAGCGCACAGGCAAAAGATGAAGCCAGGAAGAAATATTTAGCCCTTTTTTTCACCCATCTTTGCGTAAGGGCGAGAAAACTGCCGCTGGCGCCGAAGCCCAGAAGAGCAAGGCTTATTATCATATAGCCGAAATGATGCCAGGAAGTATAAGCAAAGATGCGCGTTAACAGGACTTCAAAGGCAAGGATGGAAAGGGAGATGAAGAATACCGCTATGAAGAGGTGTGCCAATAGCGCCTCCACAGACTTTTGATGTCAGACCTCTGACATTCAATGTCTGCCTGTCAAGGGGACGAAGCGAACCGGGAATAAGTGTTGAGTGGACACACGGCCTTCTTCGTCTTTTTTGGCCAGGACCAAATCTTGCACGGTGAAAGGATTTCCTACCGGTATAACCAGTCTGCCTCCGGGCCCCAGTTGCTCAATCAGGGGAGGGGGGATATGGTCCACCGCGGCAGTGACGATGATGATGTCAAAAGGGGCGTGTTCCTCCCAGCCGTAATAACCATCAGCCACCTTGACCTCTATATTCTCATATTTCATTTTCTTCAGCCGCTCTTTGGCTGAATCTCCCAGTTCTTTGATAATCTCTATGGTTTTCACTTCTTTTATGATTTCCGCCAGGATAGCGGCCTGATAGCCGGAGCCGGTGCCCACCTCCAGAGCCTTCATTTTCTCGTTTGGCTGTAGAAGTTCGGTCATTACGGCCACCATATAAGGTTGAGAGATGGTCTGGCCGTGTCCGATATCCAGAGGCCGGTCCTCGTAAGCATAAGGGATTTCGCGTCTGGGCACGAATTGGTGGCGGGGGACTTTGCGCATAGCGGCGAGCACTTTCTCGTCCTTGACTCCGTTTCGGATAATCTGCTCTTCTACCATTTGTTCGCGGGCCCTGGTGAAGGAGTCGGTTTGCTGGTTCGTTATATTCTCGGATTCGTCACTTTCCGCCTCTTCAGCATTTTCTCTGCCGCAAGCCAGGAGGAGGAAAATCAAAACGGCAAAGGAAAAACTCCATTTTTTTCCCATATTCCCAGTTCTCCTCAACGGTCGACGGCCCTTCGGACCCCGAAGGGGCCCTCAGGGTCCCGAGGGGCGGACGGCTGACCGTCGGCGCTTTTAACATAAAGCGTTTGCGTGGGGAAGGCGAATTCTATTTCCGCTTCCTCGAACCTGCGCATTATTTCCAGATTTATCTTCTCTCTTGCTTCCAAGAAAAGTTTATAGTCCAGATGCTTAACCCAGAAGATGCATAATATCTCCAGGTAGTAGTCAGCAAATTTATTAAAATACACTAAAAAATCCTCTTCCGTGTCAGGACTTTTTCTTATCACATCACGAATTATCTCCAACGCTTTAGTCATTTTTTCGTAGCCGCAGTCATAAGTAACGCTGATGGAATCCACCGAGCGCCGATTGGGCCGCCGGGCGATGTTATCTACCAGGGACTTGGCCATCTGACTATTGGGTATGGTCACCAGGGTGCCTTCCAGGGTGCGGATTTTGGTGGAACGAAACCCTATCTCCTCCACCGGACCGTCAAACCCTTCCACCATTACCCGTTCACCCACCTGGAATGGACGGTCTAAGAAGATGGCGATAGAGCCAAAGAAGTTGGAAAGTGTTTCCTGCGCCGCCAGGGCTAACGCCAAACCTCCCAGGCCCAGTCCCGTGAGCAGCCCGGCCACGCTGTAGCCCATATTCTGGATTATAAGTAAGCCAGCCACCACCACTATGAAGATTTTGGCCGATTTGCGCAGCACCGGGAATATCTGGTCATCAAGGTGCGACTCGGTCCTGGCTACTAAGGGCCTGAAATATTCTTCCAAAGCATCTACCACTTTAGTCAAAAAGTAAGCGGCATTTAGGGCGAGTGCTACCTTCAGCGCATGCCTCAGCAGACTGTTTGCCTTAGGGCCTATGTCTAATACATACCCGGCCAGGAATAGCCCCAGGATAACTGCCAGAATACTCAGAGGACGGCGGAGGGCCTTAATGGTTAGTTCGTCAAAACGAAAGCGTGTCTTGGCGGCAAATTGTTGCAGTCTTCTGAGTATGATGCCATCCAGAACCCGTCGCATAAAAAGGGCCGCAAATATCAGGAGAAGTGAAATCCCATAGCGCCACAGGGCAATCTCCCAAAAAGACTTTTGCATAATTTCTTTAAACTGGTCCATTTTCCACTCCTTCTCAAATTCCTTCTTAAACCATTTCAATTGTGTTTATACTATCCTGAAATAAAAGACAGGTCAAGGACTTTCATTTCTTGGTCGGGGGCAGACTGCAATCTCGTCAAAAATGGCCGGGTATGAGATTTTTGCATTTAGGGCATTTTCCATTTTCAAGTAAGATTTGCGTAGCGCTAAGACCAGAGCGCTTTATCAAAAGCGTTTCGCACTTCGGACAGTAAGTGTTCTCTCCCGGATGCCCGGCCACATTTCCCAGATATACAAACTTCAAGCCCGCACCAAGACCTATTTGTCTGGCCTTTTCCAGCGTGCGCACCGGCGTTGGTTCCAGAGAAGCCAGGTCAAGATGTGGAAAAAAGCGGGTGATATGCCAGGGGGTCTCGAGCCCTAAATCCCGGACAATCCAGTCAGCGATACCCCTCAGTTCGGTTTCGCTGTCATTGAAAGTAGGCGTAACATTAGTCACAATCTCCACCCACATACCCCAATTCTCTTTTGCCCGCCGGGTGACTTTCAGGATGCCTTCAAAATCATCCAAATTGGCGAACTTGCGGTAGGTCTCCTCTGAAAAGCCTTTAATATCCACACGAAAGGCATCCAAATAGGGGCCTATTCTATCCAGCGCCTCGGGTGTGATGCTGCCGTTGGTTACATAATTAGTCAAAAGGCCTTCCTGGTGAGCGAGTTTGGCAGATTCAAGAGTATATTCAAACCATAAGGTAGGCTCGTTATAGGTCCAGGAAATGCCTTTACATCCGGAATTTTTGGCCATTCGCACCGCCTCTTCCGGCGAGAGGAACTCTGTCCCTGTGGCCTTTTCATCTATTTTGCGATGAGCAATCTCCCAATTCTGGCAACCCGGGCAGCGAAAATTGCACCCCAGGCTCCCCAGAGAAAGCCAGCGACTTGCCGGATAGAAGTGATAGAGAGGCTTTTTCTCAATAGGGGAAATGGCGAGCGTGGCCACGCGGCCGTAGGTCAAAGAATAAAGCCGGCCATCTTTGTTAAACCTTGTCCAACAATACCCGCGCTTTCCTTCAGAGATCATACACCGCCTCTGACAGATGGCGCAGCGCACCGCACCGTCCTTTTCCTTGGTATAAAATAGCGCCTCTTTCATATCACTTACGCCTTTTGGGCCTCCAGGTTCTTTTTTCATCAATGATATGGATGACATCAAACTTGAGTTTTTCAAGTTCACGAGCGATACTGAGGCGGTGGCATTTCCAGGGAAACCGCTCCGCACAGACTATTGCACCATTTCGCCCTGTGGAGACTTCCTTGAGCGCAGCAAGCGCTTTCTGAAACTCCTCGCTTTGAGTATAGGCCTCATAACCGCCCGAACGGTATCCGCCGAATTCTTTGCCCATATAAAGATACTGGATGCTTTCGCCACTGAGAAGGGTTTCCAAATTTTCCTTTTTGAACCATTCGAACCTGCTGGTGGGAAAACGCCTGACATCAATAATTAAGTCTATTCCAAAAGATTTGAGGAGCGAGATGAATTCCTCGAAAGTTCGTGTGCTTGTGCCCAGGGTATAGATTTTTCTTTTGCCAGGCTGCACTAATATTTCTTCCCCATCATTTGCTCAAATCTTAAAGCGTCTTCCGCCATATTCGTATTATTAAAAAGCACATAGGCCTCGGGGCTATGTCCACCAAGAGACCCGACGAGGTCTTCAAGTTCGGTAAGTTCCTCATCCGCATATCTATATTTGTAGCCGGTTTTTCCGTGCAGCCGAAAGTATAATATGTCGCCATAAAGGGGCCGGGCCTTAAAGGGGTCCACACAGTGGATGAGGTTTAGTTCCTGGCAGAGTTCTTTTGTCTCCAGCGGCTGCCATTTTCCGCGGGGCTCCCAGGCAAAAAGATAACTCTTTCTGTCAATTTTACCAAAGAAAGCGCGCATATTGGCCTTATTCTCCGCCGTGGGCCTGAAACTCGCCGGACACTGAAAAAGAATAACTACGGCCTCAAGGGCAGATGCAATCTTTTCCGTCACCTCCCAGGCCGAAAATACCTCATCGGTAGGGCGGAAATAGCCATAATGGGAGTGTTTCTCTTGAGGTAGAGGCTTGGAGAGCCTTCGGTAGGTGGGGCTTTTGGGGTCGTGGGTGATTAGTTGCCAGGCCTTAAGCGTAAACTCAAAGTTGCTGCCGGCAAGACTTCGCCATCGCTCGGCCGTGGCCACCTGGGGCGGCTGGTAAAATGTCTTTTGCACCTCCACTACCTTGAAGGCCTGCCTGCCGTCAGGCAAGGTCTCAAAATACTTCTTCATTCCTCCTGGAAACCCGCAGCAGCCGACTTTTATCTTCATTTTCTCAGTTTCAGTTATTCTTGCCTCTGGCCGCTCAAAGAAGAGCGACGGCCAGCCCGTACGGGCCGCCCCTTCACGCTTTATAACCCACAGGCA
>LIZR01000048.1 GCA_001302825.1 Planctomycetes bacterium DG_23
ACGAGTTGCAGCAAGGCCGGAAAGTTGGCTCCGGGGTTATCGTAAAAGGGAATGATAGTGTGGGCCTTAAGGAAATCTTTGGCTACAGGCAAATGATACATAAGGGTGTCCCAGTCTGAGGGAGGAAGCAGCGCCCTTATTATGACGGTGGCGATGGTTATTATGGCAAGTGCTATGTATAAAATGAGCCAGAAGGACTTCAATTCCCGAAGCGCCCCTTTGGCCTCCCTGGGAAACGCACTCAGCCAGGAGACCATTGGCCTAAGAGATATGATGAACAAGAGCCCCAGGAGCACAAAGATGGCTATGGAGTAGAAAAGATGGGAAAGCGCCAAAAGTAGCAAAAGATAAGAGATGGTGCCCAACCCCAGGCCAAAGGCAAAGACGGTGCGCTCTAAATAAGACACCGTCTCTATGCGTAACAACTTAAGAAGACGCTCCCCCAAGGAAATGGCCAGAAGCGTTAAAAAGGTAATAAGAAAGATATCAAAGAGGCGGCTGAAGATACGCAGCGAAGAATGAGAGAGGGCCAGGATATGGCCGCAAGTGATGAGCAAAGCGACTGCTAAGATGATTGCCCCGTCAACATAGCGGGCCTTGGATGACCTGGGGCGCTCCTCGGTCACGCTACGGCCTCCACCAGGTAGTCAGGATAGTCTTGATGAAATGCAGCCCGTAACGCCAGTCCTTGCCTTTTTTGCTCTGGCCTGCGTGGCGGGAGAGAATAGTTATAGGTGCTTCGGTGAGGCGCAGTCCCCTCTTGGCGGCATCTATGATTAATTCGGCGGTATGATATTGGTCTTGCCTGAGATGGACCTTCTTCAAGACCTCTGCACGCACTGCGCGAAAACCGCTGGAACAATCACTTATGTGAGTGGCGGCGAGCAAGTTAATGATGCGGCTGAAAAGACGAACCCCGAAGGAGCGCAGACGATTTCTGGCCATAGAGCGACCCAGGATGCGGGAGCCTATGACCATATCTGCCTCACCTGCAAGGATAGGCTCAACCAACACAGGGATTTCCTCGGGCCTATGCTGGCCGTCCGCATCCATAGTTACGATAATCTCCGCTCCGCCAGCAACTGCAATATCAAAGCCTAATTTGAGCGCCGCACCGCCTCCCCGATGGATGGGACTCCTTATCGCCGGAAAACCCGCTTCCTTTACTACCCCTTCTGTATTATCTTCGCCTCCGTCAATCACCACCAGGGCCGTGGCCTCCTTACCCATAACTTCTCTGGGCATTTCCTTTAGCACCTTCCCAATATTCTTCTCTTCCTCATATGCCGGGATAACCACGGTGATGGGCTTGATGACATTTTCCAGAGGCTGCCCTGGGGCAAAATCGCGAAAGCCCAGGGCTCTCACCAACCGGTCGAAGCGCTCTTCAGCCAGATGCTGTTTCATCCGCGTATAAAGGAGAAGCCCCCAGAGCAAAATACTGGAAAGAACGAGCAAGGCGATGAGGCGACCGCGCTGGTCTTGGTGCAACCTCAGGATGTCGCGCAGAATGCTGGCTATGGGCGGGTAGATGGAAATACCCAAGAGAAAAAGGGAAGCCAGAGTCCCTATTATGAAGTCAAAACGGCTAAACCGCCGGTGGCGGAAGAAAAGAAAGGACAGGACCAGGCCCAGAACGCCAAAGGCTGTGCCGAATAGACGAAGAGCACTCACTTTTTACCCTCTCCTGTTAATTTTCTGCCCTACTTTTAAATAATTCTAAATGAAAATGAGTACCAGGTCAAATCTTTTTTGCTATGGCCGCGAGCAAATGGCCGGACAGGAGGGGGCTACGCCTACTGCCTTATGACAATCTAATTCCGGCAAAAATTCCTTCAGCATCAGGCAATCGGTGGCCCCACAAAGGTAATATTAAGCATCGAGAATTTCAAGGTGGGGAGGGTGCGGCCAGGCGGTAGATTTCAGACATATGGGCCTCGAACTCCAACTGCAGATAATCCTGGGCAAAGGACAAGAAGGGCTGACTCAGCCCTTCCACCTCAGCTGCTTCAGAGATGCCCCGCTTAACATGGAATTTTAAGACCGCACGGTTAAATAGGATGTGGGTGACACCTTGGGAGCGGAGGGTTTCATAGATTTCCTCATTAGATGAGTGCTGGGCCAAGAGTCTCTTCCAGGCTAAGATATGGTAGTCAGGGATGGTGGAGCGCTGGATATAATAGCTTCGGGCCTCAAAGAGCATAAGGATTTTTGCGGAACGAGGCAACTCATTATTCATATATTCTACGGCGGGCAGAAAATAGGAGTAAGCGTCACACTTTTTCAATATATACTCCTTCGGTTTTCGGCCCGCCAGATACTTCCAGGGGCAGAGTCTTTTAGTCATATCAAATTGCAATTTAGTGTTTGCTGCCATAATGATGAGTGCGGCCAGAGGCACGAGGTTCTTCAACAGGCGAATGTTTTTTCTGGGCTTAATAGTCTCGTCTAAGATATAGGCGGTAGCGATGCTGAGCAGGGGGAATATGGGCACGAGATAGCGTATGCCTTGCACGCTCCAGACCCAGTAGATGTAATAAAGGCCGCTCAAGAATAAAAGGATATTCACGGGGTGGTTTTTTTTGAGAAAGAGATAAAGAGGCAGGAGGATAAAAAGGTAGTTTATGTAATGGTGTTTGCCTATATAAAACCGGCCCGGTTCTTTAAAGATTTTCCACAGGTTGATAAAAAAGGCGCCGAATCCATGGCCGGAGCCTAAGTAATCGGCCCCTTGCTTGAGTTCCTGGAGTAAGAATTGCTCCACTCCTTTGCCTCCGAAAAAGAAGGGATAGACCGGGTTATCGAGCCAAAGCCAATTCTTCAAATACCAGTATCCGGCTATAATCAGGGCCAGGAAAAGAAATATAAATACCTCCCCCAGCCAGCGCCGTGGGCCTTGACGCAACTTTATTAACCTTTCCCAGGCCAGCCAGAGCGGAATAGCCCCCAACCAGAATATGGCGGGATATTTAGTGCCCAGGGCGAAGGCAATGGCTACCGCTGCGATAATCAGCCAGCCACTCCGCCAAGGAGCTTTCTTACCCTTCCCCTCAAGATGAATAAAAACCGCATAAATTCCCAGGAAAATATAGAAAGTCATAGCCATATCTATGTGGGCAGTTATCGCAATCTGGGCCAGCACATCGGCTGCCCAGAAGACCGAGAAGGCTATGAAGCCCAAGCGGCGACTGAAGAAACGAACAGAAAAGGCGGCTACAGCAAGAGCGGCGAAGAACATCGTCATAGCGCTCAAAAGCTGAGCCAGGGCATCGCTGTGAGCGGCTATCCCTATGGCATAAAGTAGTTGCATTAAAGCTGGGAAATTGGCTCCGAGGTTATCATAAAAGGGAACAATGGTATGGGCCTTGAGGAATCCCTGGGCTGCGGGCAAATGATACACAAGGGTATCAGTGTTTGAGGGGGGAAGCAGGGCCCTTATGCCGATGAGGGCAATGGTTATAACGGCCAGCGCAGTGTATAAAAGGAGCCAGGGGGACTTCAACTCTCGAAGCAGCTCTCTCACCCTTGTGGGAAGGACGGGTAACCAAGAAGCCATGGGCTTAAAAGATATAATGCACAGGACGGCCAGGAGCACAAAAATGGCCAAAGGATAGAGCAAATGAAGAAGGGCCAATAGAAGTAACAGGTAAGAAATAATCCCCAGTCCCAGGCCGAAGGCGAAGACGGTGCGCTCCAGAAATGATGCTGTCTCAAGGCGTATCACTTGGAGGAGACGCTCGCCCAGGGAGATGGCCAAAAGCGTTACAAGGGTTATGAGGAAGATGTCGAAGAGCCGACTGAAAATAGCGAGTGAGGGTTGAGAAAGGGCCAAGATGTGGCCCGTGATAATGATTAAACTTATTGCCGAGATCAATATGACTGCAACAAAACGGGCCTTAGATGGCCTGGCGCGCTGCTCAACCACGCTCTGGCCTCCACCAGGTAGTAAGGACGGTCTTTATGAAATTTACCCCGCAGCCCACGGCTTGCCGACCACGCTGGTATATAGCGTTCGCACATATCTCTTTTTATTTACATTTGTAACTATTTATAGATAAATGGCGCATTGCAATTGTCGCAGATTAACTTAATCTTCCGTATCTGGTTACTCTCCTGGGAGCGCATTCTGGCTTCCGTGTATTTCTTATTATTCCAAACAGAAAGGAACGGTTCATCAAAAGCATTCCCCCAATCTGGAATATCAAAAAGACAGCAGGGGGTAATTCCACCATTGACATTCACGATGGCTGTTCTCCATAACCAGTAGCAAGGCCTGCGAACGGCCTTGTGAACGGATAAGGCTTTTGAGGAGAAGACTCTGTATTTTGGATTTTGCGGCAACCATTCTTCCTCGACCTTTTGGGGGTCTTCTGCTGCAAAAAAGTTCATTTGGCAAAACCTAACTTCGTCAGCACCGAGGCTCATCACCGTATTCTCAATTTTCTCCAACTGGGATTCGTTCCATTTATGGACCAAACACTGCCATTCAATATAGGGGAATGTGGAGTGGGCCTCTTGTTTGGCCTTGACCAGTTTCTTCAGATTATCCAGAACACGGTCAATTTTTCCACCCACTCGGTATTTCTCATAGACCTCTTGCGTAATGCCATCGCCGGAGATAATCAAATGGTCCAGACCGCTTTGCACTAACCTCTTCGCATCGATGGACATATTCAAATTTGAACTGACTACCGTCCCGATATTCTGAGAAGTGTTGAATTCAATAATTTCGTAGATATCTCGGTTGAAAAATGGTTCGCCCCAGTCATATAAAAAGACCTGGAATAAGTAATCCTTGAGAGGGGTTATCAAAGACATATAATTATCGATAGACATCAGATTTTTTCTTGGAACAATCCTTTTTTGCCCCATCTGGCATACAGGACACCTGAGATTGCAGACATTGCTTATTTCCACAAAAAGCACATAAGGAAAAAGGTTTCTTAAATCGGGATTATTTCTGGCCAATTTGTATTCGACCTTGAGTAGATTACAGACCTTTCTCAATGTAATATGTCTGAAATAACTCATAAGATAGCGCTTATATCTTGCCATTTGTTCTTTTCTAAGTCTCATATCTTTCTCCAGATACCAATGTATTATTTTATCATATTTTTTCTTCTGAGTCAAACCTCCAAAGTTTCCGTTTTTCTTGGCCCAATTTAGGACTTTTTGCAGGCGCTCTTCGGTCAGATAGCGCCATATGAGAATAGGCGAAGAGATCTCAGATAAAAATTGGAGGATATGAGGGTGCTATTTAAGCGGAAGCGCCAGTTTCCAAATTCTGAAGTAAAACAAGGGCCGGGACAAATCTTCAAAAGAGATAGGCGCTGACCACGATCACCATCTTATCTTTTAGCCCCGTCGCGGCGCCATTTTATGGTGGGAAGGATGTGCTCCCGTTTGGCCTCTATCCTATCCTTATGTTTCATAAGGTCGGAAATCATCTCAGGCAGCATATCCACCATCTTATGCGGCCGAAATCCCAAATCAAAAAGTTTCTGATGGTCAGGATTGTAGTAATGTTTTTCGGCCTCAACACGAGGATTATCAATAGGTTTGACTTCCACCTTAATGCCTGCGGCCTCGCCGGCCTTTTTGACCTCCTGCGCCAGGGTGGTGACATCGAAGCGCTCAGCCCATTGATTGAAGACGCGGTATTCACCTATCTCAGGGGGATTGACGGCGGTAAGTTCCATACAGCGCATAGAATCCGCAATATGAATGAAGCCGCGGGTCTGGCCGCCTTTTCCGTAGGGCGTAAGGGTATGGCCGATTACCGCCTGAGCGCAATAACGGTTTATGACCGTGCCGAAGGCCTCGTCAAAATCAAAGCGGGTGCATAGTCTCTCATCCGCATTCATTTCCTCAATCTTTGTGCCGTATACCACACCCTGCATCAAGTCCGTGCTGCGCAGATTCCAAATCTTGCAGGCAAACATAATGTTGTGTGTATCGTGCACCTTGGTCTGATGATACCAACTTCCGGCCTGTTTGGGAAAGGGGAGGGTGTCTTTGCGGCCGCGATACTCAATGGTGAAAAATCCCTCGGGAATGTCAATGTTGGGAGTGCCGTATTCACCCATCGTGCCCAGTTTGACTAAATGGGCCTGAGGGCAGACTTCCGTCATCGCCCATAATAGATTGAGTGTCCCCACGATGTTATTGTGCTGGGTGAAGACGCAGTGCTCCACATCAATCTGGCTATACGGTGCGCAGGGCTGCTCGCCCAAATGCACTATAGCCTCGGGCTGGAATTCCTTCAAGCATCTAAGCACGAAGTCATAGTTGCAGAGGTCGCCTTCCCAGAAAGTTATTTCTTTGCCGTAGACTTCCTTATAGGCCTCGAGCCGCTCATTCATAGAGACAATGGGTATGGCGCTGTGGCCGCCCACCTCCTCCACCCATTTGCGGCGCAGGAAGGAGTCGGCGCCAGCAACCTCGTGGCCTCTTACCGAAAGATACATCGCCAGAGTCCAGCCCAGATAACCATCGATTCCGCAAATAAATACGCGCATCTTCACTCCCTTCTTTGTCGTCCTCAAAGTGCCCGTTTATTAATTTATATCTCACCCGGCTCACAAAAGCAAGGGAAATTTGGGAGAAATGGAAAGGAGGACTGCCTAAAAGAGGACACGGCGCCTGGATACTCCCAAAAGCGCCTTGGACAAGCGCCAGTAAAGGGACATAAAAGGACTATAACCATAGCGCATGAGCGGGCTTGCCATTTCCGGAAAATCCACTCTGCCGGTAAGAAACGAAAGGACTTCTCTATCCGGCACTTTGCGCATATTCTGCAATTGCTTTCGTTTTCGAAGCGTCTTGCCCAGACTGTGCAGGACTTCTCCGTAGGCCTCAAGTTTGAGGCCCAGCCAGCCTCCCCAAAGGGCGAAAACTATAACCGATATCTCCATTACCAAAAGCGCTGGACAAATGACCAGAAGTGTAAGAGTCTCGTAGGTCTTGAGCAATCTGGGCAGACGATTACATTCCGTATAGAAAAATTTCTTTTTGTCTTTGGCGAAGACATATTTGTGATGGACTTTCGAGGCGGAAGCCAGAAGAACCCGCCAGCCTGCGAGCCGCGCCCTCATACAGAGGTCCAGGTCTTCCTGATAAAGAAAGAAATCCTCGTCAAAAAGGCCTATTTTCTCCAGCACCTCCCGGCGAACCAACATCGCTGCGCCACTGGCAAAAGTAATCTCCCGGTCTTGTTCATATTTCTGGCTATCTTCTTCACCAAAGCCGCCGCAGAAACCAAAGCCTAAAAAATGGGCTTCGTTCCCTATGCTATTTATTATCCTGCCCGGCTTATCTTCCGAGTAAAGGTAAATCTTGGACTGGCAAATCCCTACTTGCGCATTTCTCTTTGCGCAGCGCACCAGTTCCTCAAGAAAGTCCTCCT
The DNA here is from genome assembly GCA_001302825.1 of Planctomycetes bacterium DG_23. GTDB lineage: Bacteria > Planctomycetota > DG-23 > DG-23 > DG-23 > DG-23. Next base: position 7,406 of record LIZR01000048.1, read on the forward strand.
CCACCACCGTGTCATAATTCAGAAATACGAAATAGTCGCATCCCTTCTCCAGAGCATACCTTATGCCTATATTGTTGGCCCTGGCGAAACCGAGATTGGCTCTATTACGGATTATTTTTACCTGGGGAAACCGCTCACCTGCCAGTTCTACCGAGCCGTCCCGAGAGCCATTATCCACTAAGATTATATCATAAGGCCCGTAGGTCTGTCTCAGGACTGAATCCAGACAATCCTCAATGTGTCGTTTGCCATTGTAGTTGACGATGATTACTGCGACCTTGTCGTCGATGCCGGCCATATCAATTATCCCCACGCTCCTCTTCGGCTGAGGTCTTAGCCCTTTTCTTAAGGAAGGCTTCTACAATGCGGTAGCCAAGCGCAACCACCTTCAATTTCTGAAGCCAGCGCAAAAGGAAATTCTTCTCAAATAGATCAAAGGGAGGACGGGATATGAGACGGTATTTGTAAAGTAGTCTAACTGAATGCCGCGCTAAAGAAAAAAGAGGCCGGCGAGTATAGATTTTTGTTATCTCAAACCATCTCTTAAGCAAATCCTGGAACTCGGCCACCGAAGCATATTCCCTCTGGTGACCCGGGTCGGCTACTCGCACCCCATATCTGTCTTTATATATGTGCCAGGAATACCTCGAGACTACCACCGAACTTATAAATGCCAAGCCACTTGGCCTTAACACCCGCCTTATCTCCTTTAAGAGTTTATTCTCATCGGCTATATGCTCAATGACTTGATTGCACATAAGAAAATCAATTGTTTCATCTTTTAAGGGTATTTCCTGGGCGTCGGCCTGAGCCACCATAGTATCCACATTCTCCTTGCACCGCTTACAGCGCAGAAAACTCAAATCCAAAGAGATAATCTTCACCCCGGGAAAATCTTTCTTTATATGATAAGAGAATCTGCCGTCTCCAGCCCCCAGGTCCAATACTACGCTTCCTTCAGCAAGAGGCGGGACCTCCTTAATCCATTTCGGCTCGTCCCCGATAAAGTGTAATAGATATTCGTCGTTAGTCAAAAAATCTCCGTAAATTAGCTACCTTCGCTTCATCTCATCCCCAGGACTTTAAGCCCGGCCTTTCCCTTTCTCTTGAGTTCAGAAAGCGAACGGATACTGGCTATTTCCTTAAAGATGTATGAGGGCCGCAGATAAAAGTTTTTATAGGCCTTGTTCAGAAAGGCCTGAAGCTGATTGGAGGTAAAATTTTCTTCCCAATAAGGGGGCTGGAAAGCTGGGGTAGGGTTGCGGGCGAACTTTCGCCAGAGGTCTTCTCTGATTATGCCCTGGTCCATAGCGCGCTGGTAAATTTCCGTGGCCGGGAAGGGGGTGAGTATGGTGAAATGCACGAAGTCGGCCTTAAGTTCCCGGGCCAGGCTGATACTCGCCATAATATCCTCTTCGGTTTCGGTAGGCGAACCGAACATAAAATAGGCGAGCGTAGATATTTTGTGCTTTTGGGTCAGGGCAAAGACCTCTTTTGTGCGCTCAATATTGATTTGCTTGTTCAGTTGACGGAGCACCCTGGGACTTCCGGCCTCCACGCCGTAGTGAATGCGTTCGCATCCGGCTTCGGCCATCGCTTTTAGCATTTCCTCATCTACGGTATCCACCCTGGCCCTCACATCCCAGCCTACCTCAAGATTTCTGCGCTTTATATCCTGACATATCTCCAGCACGCGGCGTCTATCCACAGTGAAGGTATCATCGTAAATGAGAACTTCGTAAATGCTCATCCGCACGCACTCCTCCAGTTCATCTACTACATTTTTTGGCGACCTGGCCCGGAATCGCTTGCCCAGTTGAGGCCGATGGCAAAAAGAGCAACGAAAAGGACAGCCCCGCGAGGTTATCATCGTGGTTATTGGCTTGCGTTTGGCAATGACGGACGAGTAGCGCTTGAAAGGCGTAAGGTGCCGCGCGGGAAAGGGAATCTCATCCAGGTCTTGAATAAACTTTCGCGCGCTCGTGATAATCGTTTTACCAGCGCGCTTAAAGCCGATTCCTTCAATACTTTCCCAGGCCTCGGGGTGGCTCATATTCTTCAGCAGTTCAGGAAATGTGTATTCGCCCTCGCCCAGAACCAGAAAATCAACCTCCGCCAGACCCAAAGTCTCCTCAGGATATATATGGGAATGCACCCCGCCCAGGACTACTTTTGTATCTGGGCTTATCTCTTTAACTATGCGGGCGGTCTTGAGCACATCTATGAGGGTAAAGGTCATAGTGGTTATGCCCACCACATCCGCACCCGACCTTTCGATGCGCTTCCTTAAACCCGCATAATCCAACTCCTCCACCTGCGCATCAAGAACCTCTATCTCAAATCGGTTATCTTGCTCCAGGATACTGGCCAGATAAAGAAGTCCCAAGGGTGGATTATAGCCCCGCTCCTCCTCCACCACCGCCGGCAAATTGGCCATAATTTCATTTGCCGCTGGTGGATTTATGAGAAGAACCTTCATTTGGCCCCCCGCCTCAGAATGAGGTCGGCCAGAAGCCCCAAAGCCAGAAAATGAAGTCCGGTAAAGAAGATAAGAAGCGCCACGTCGGTCACATTGCGCGGGGGCCGAGCCACTTGATAGATGGCCAGGCAAGTCCCGACCAGAAGTAGTGCCAACCCCACCGGCAGGAAGACCTTAAGGGGATTGAAATACATAGCCGTGCGCACCAAAAGCGAGAAGAAATTTAAGGTATCCCGCAAGGGGCGAATCTTGGATTTTCCCACCCGGCTTTGGTAATTTATGGGCTCATATTTTACCCGTCCGCCGGACGCGAGAACTGCAAGCGTGAGAGTGGCGGTGAAAGAGAAACCATCGGGCAGGATGTGCAAAAATTCCATCGCAGTGGATTTTTTGAAGACGCGCAGTCCGGAATTGAGGTCGGGTATCTTACGGCCTGCTATGTAATTGGCCAGTTTGGAAAATAGCCACTTGGCGGGTCGGCGAAAGATGCTCACCTTGACGAATTTGCCCAGCCTCGCCCCTACAATCATATCATATTCGGCCATAAAGTTGAGGAGCCGGGGGATGTCGGAAGGTGAATAGGTGCCGTCAGCGTCGATGATGACAATATTTTCAGAATTAGCCTGGGAAATACCGCTTTTTATGGCTCGGCCGTAGCCCAGGTTCTCCTCGTGCCCTACGAGCCTCACCCCCAGTTTCCGGGCCTTTTCGGCCGTCTCGTCTGTGGAGCCATCGTCCACCACGATTATCTCAAATGCATCTCCCCAGGCCTCCAGCGCTTTTTGAGTTCCTCTCACTACGCTCTGGATGCCTTCTTCTTCATTATAGGCCGGGATTATGACGCTCGCCTTCATAGCCCAAATCTCCCCAAAAAGCCTTTCCCCCCGAGACTTTCCTAATATCAATCTTTATCATTTTAATCGCAAATTGAGCGTCAGGTCAAGGATTTTTGGACTGTCCGCGGTCTAACCCATCAGGCAATGAGAGTAGAGGTGGCAAGCGCAGAAGTTAAGAAAGAAGAGAGAAAAAGTGGTCGGGGGCATAAATTTTCACCCATATTTTGAAAAACTTCCCAAATTTGCTTGACTTGTTTGGGAAAATCTGGTATTATTTTATCAAACGAAGGCACGGCTTTCGCCGCGTCAGGGGACGCGGCTTTCTTATTAGACTTAAGTCTAAGGAAGATTTGGATATGGCAATGAAAGAGGTTTTACCTGCGGATGTGAGTGAACGGCTGGAGGTCATGCTCGCCGGTGGAGAACGGGTGCGTCTTGCGGTCGTAAGCGATTTAGAGCCCGAGGGCAATTACGGCTTCTCCGCCCTCATCGCCACTAAGAAACGTATCGTCCTCGTTTATGGCTCAGAGGAACATAAAAGACAATATGAAGAGATTCCTTTCGCAGAGGTGGCCTCCATTCGCCTCAGAACCTATATGGGAAATGGCGAAATTCAAATTATCAGCCTTTCCAAGGGGATGTTCAGTGTTCGCTATTCCCGCAGTCTCGATGATAAATTCAGCGAGGCGCAAGCCACCCTTACCGAACTCTGGGAATCGAGCAAAAAGCGCCTGGACCAGAAAGTCGTTGAAGAAGCCGCCGACCCCTGGGCAGAGGAAGAGGGTTTTCCTCAGGCCACCGGGCAAAAAGCCCGGCGCTGCCCGGATTGCGGCGCGGTCCTCTCGGGCCGCGGCACTTACTGCCGCAAATGTCTCTCCAAGAAAAAAATCTTAAGAAGGCTGCTGGCCTATGTCTGGCCGCACAAGGGCCTGGCCCTTATGGGCCTAATTCTCACCTTTGGCGTGGCTATCTTAGAACTCCTTCCCACTTATCTTAATAAATATCTGATTGATGATGTGTTGGTGGGCAAGGAATTTGGTATGTTAAAGTTCATCGCCCTGGCCTTTGTAGGCTGTTATGTCTATGGGGCCATTTTGTCGGGCTGTCGGCAGTACTTGATGAACTGGCTGGGTCAGGAGGTAATGTATGACCTGAGGAATTCGGCCTATACCTACTTACACGCTACCCAGCAACTCCTGGTTGATATACTGACTATGTTTCTTATCGGTATTATCCTTTTCACTATGAACTGGAAACTGGCGCTTATGGTCTTTATCCCTGTTCCCGCCATCGCCTTCGGTACCATGCTTTTCAGTCATATGGTTCACCGGATATACCATCGCCTCTGGCGTGTATGGGCCACGCTCAATGCGGTTCTTACCGATAGCATCAGTGGAATAAGATTGGTGAAGGCCTTTGGCCAGGAAAAGAGGGGGGTAGACACTTTTGTCAGAAAAAGCGCCGAATATTTCCGGGGAGAAGTTGAAGGGGCCAAGGTGCGGGCCAAATTCTTCCCGGCCATTCATCTGGCCACCTCTCTGGGCACGGTAATTATATTATGGTATGGGGGACTTTTGGTAATGCGCAGTGACCCCAGTAATCCGGCCTTAACCCTTGGAGGACTGGTAGTCTTCTTGCGTTTCATATTTCGGTTTTATTCCCCGGTGCAGCGCCTGAGCCTTATCAGCCACGATTTTCAGCACGCGGTAACCAGCGCCCAGCGGGTCTTTGAGATATTGGACACTGAGCCTGAAGTGAAAGATGCTCCAGGGGCCTTAACTTTGCCGGCGATCAAGGGGCGAATTGCATTTGAAAATGTTTATTTCGGCTATGATCACGGCCCTATGGTTCTGAAGGACATAAGTTTTACCGTGGAGCCCGGGCAGATGGTCGGTCTGGTGGGGCCCTCGGGTGTGGGTAAGACGACTATGGCCAACCTCATCTGCCGTTTCTACGATGTGAATAAAGGCCGCGTCACCCTGGATGGCATCGACATAAGGCAAATCAAATTAGATAGTCTAATGCAGGATTTAGGTATCGTGCTTCAAGACCCTTTCCTCTTCCACGGCACCATAGTGGAGAATATAAGATACGCCAATCCGCGGGCTTCGCTGGAGGAAGTTATAGCCGCTGCCCAGGCCGCTCACGCCCACGAATTCATTGTTCAGTTCCCTGATGGTTATGATACGGAGGTGGGCGAGCGCGGGGTAAGACTTTCTATCGGCCAGAAGCAGCGCATCTGCATCGCCCGGGCCATCATCAAAAATCCGCGCATCCTCATCCTGGACGAGGCCACTTCCTCCGTGGATACCGAAACCGAAAGCCTCATCCAGAAGGCTATGGAAAATTTGGTCAAAGACCGCACTACCATAGCCATCGCCCATCGCCTCTCTACCTTGCGCCGGGCAGACAAAATCATTGTGCTTTTGGAGGGTCGCGTAATTGAAAGCGGCACTCACGACGAACTTATGGCTTATGACGGCTTTTATGCCAGTCTCTGCGGGAAGCAGGCACTTCTCTCGTCTGTCGAGGCCTTTAAGGAGGAAGTCAAAGAGGAAGTCCAGGATGAAGGGTACGGAAGAGGAGGGGAAAGGGGAAGAGGAAGGCTATGAGTAAAACACTGAGCACCCAAGATGTGAAGTTTCTCTCGCCCAAAGAGGTGCACATCGGGCGCGACCGGTGGGGTAGAATGGTGGCCGACATCGGCGGCAAGGAATACACAGAAATTGGTATTACGCTGGCTTTCCCCTTCACCGCAGCCGATAATTTCCTCATCCTGCGCGATGCGGAAGAAGGTGAACTGGGCATTATAAAGGATTATAAAAGGCTGGACAAAGACTCCCTTAAAATCCTGAACGAGGAACTTCCCAAAGTCTATTTTATCCCCAAAATCACGCGTATCAATAGCCTCAAAGGAGAAAGGGGCGGGCTTCTTTCATTTGATGTGATAACGGAAAAAGGCCCGCGCACCTTTGAAGTTCGCTCCCGCGAACATCTGCAAGTTCTGCCCGGAAGAAGGGTCATCCTCCAGGATGTGGATGCCAATAGATATGAAATTGAAGACTTGAACAAACTGGATAGACACAGCCAATCCCTGGCCTACGAATACATCTAACAAGCCTGAAAAACCATCTCTTAAGCAAATCCTCTCTTCTTTTCCCTTGACACTCTATATATTGTATGGTAAAATTTAAATAAACAAAATAAGGGAGAAGTGCTATGGTGGGGAAGAGAAAAAAGGAAAAGACCTCCCAGGGCAAAAGCGCCCTTCATCTTTCTCCCAACGCCCTCAAGGTCTTAAGAAGGCGTTATCTGAAAAAGGATGAGCAGGGAAACCCCACCGAGGCCCCGGAGGATATGTTTCGCCGGGTGGCCAAAAATGTGGCCTCGGCAGACCTAATCTATAATCCTGACGCCGAAGTGGGCGTCCTTGAAGAAAAATTCTATCAGGTGATGACCCGGCTGGAGTTTTTGCCGAATTCCCCCACGCTTATGAACGCCGGCCGGGAACTTCAGCAACTGGCGGCCTGTTTCGTCCTGCCCGTGGACGATTCCATCGATTCCATTTTTGATGCCGTAAAACATACCGCGCTCATCCACAAATCCGGCGGGGGCACGGGTTTTTCCTTCTCCCGGCTGCGGCCCGTGGGCGACCTGGTTTCCACCTCTCGCGGCGTGGCCTCCGGGCCAGTCTCTTTTATGCGCGTCTTCAACGAGGCCACCGAGGCCATCAATCAGGGCGGCTTTCGCCGCGGGGCCAATATGGGCATCCTGCGCATTGACCATCCAGACATTCTTGAATTCATCACTGCCAAAAAGGAACCTGGGAGGTTCGTCAATTTCAATATCTCCGTCGCCGTTACCGACGCCTTTATGGAGACCCTGAAAAAAGACCGGGAATATGACCTGGTTAACCCTCGCACTCACGAGGTAACCAAAAGGCTTCGGGCGCGGGAGGTCTGGGATTTAATCATCCAGACCGCCTGGGCCACCGGCGACCCCGGCGTGGTATTTATCGACCGTATAAATCGCGCTAACCCCACTCCTCACTTGGGCCAAATTGAAAGCACCAATCCCTGCGGAGAGCAGCCGCTTCTCCCTTATGAGGCCTGTAACCTGGGCTCCATCAATCTCTCCAGGATGACTACCGACGGCCAGATAAATTGGCAGAAACTGCGCAGGACCATCCGCACTGCCGTCCAGTTCCTGGATAATGTTATTGATGTCACCCACTATCCTTTACCCGAAATAGACCAAATCGCCAAAGCCAATAGAAAAATCGGCCTCGGCGTGATGGGTTTTGCCGATACGCTCACTAAACTCGGTATCCCCTACAACTCTGATGAGGCCGTGCAGACCGCCGAAAAGATAATGGCCTTCATAGAGGAAGAGTCTAAAAAAGTCTCTGAACAAAGGGCCAAAGAGCGCGGAGCCTTCCCCAATTTTAAGGGAAGTATCTACGATGTGCCCGGCTTGCCCGAGGGCTCGCCCAAGGGGGCCGAGCCTCTACGAAATGCCACCACCACCACCATAGCTCCCACCGGCACCTTGAGCATCATCGCCAATTGCTCCAGCGGCATCGAGCCCATTTACGCCCTCATCACTCGCCGGCGAGTAATAGATGCTGAAGGCCTTATTGAAGTTAATCCTTTATTTGAAGAGGTGGCGAAGAAAAAAGGCTTTTATAGTGAGGACTTGATGCAGCGCCTGGCCGAGGCCGGTTCGGTTCAAGCCCTGCAAGAGGTGCCGGAAGATATAAGGCGGCTTTTCGTAACCGCCTATGATATTGCGCCCGAGTGGCATATAAAAATCCAGGCGGCCTTTCAGCGTCATACGGATAATGCCGTATCCAAGACAGTGAATCTGCGCCGGGAGGCCACGGTGCAGGATGTGCGCCGGGTCTACGAACTCGCCTGGGAGACAGGCTGCAAAGGAGTGACTATTTACCGCGACCAAAGTCGCGAAAAGCAGGTTCTGGAAAAACCCCGGGAAAGGGGGCCTGAATCTGAGGTCACCTGGAGTGAAAAAGAAGGGCCAACATTTCCTGCCCAGCAGTCCCTGGAAGCCCCGAAGGCCTCCCCAGAGCAAGAGGAACTTGAGAAGCCTACCTCTTCAGCGTCCAGGCAAAAATGTCCTGATTGCGGAGGCCCACTTCACCACCAGGAAGGCTGCCTCATCTGCACCGCCTGCGGCTATACCAAATGCTAATCAGCGATGTAGCCGGACAGCCAGGCCGCCAGGCTGAATAGCTGACAGGCTGTCTTGCTGAAAAGGCTGATATGCAAGTGCGAGAGGGGGGATTTGAACCCCCAATCCGCCGAAACGGAACTGGGTCCTAAGCCCAGCGCGTCTGCCAATTCCGCCACTCTCGCATAAATAAGGTTTGCCGCCTAATGTTGGCGGTCCGCCGTAATAATTTCTTTAAGACTTGCTCGCCTTCTCTTGTTTTTTGCTTTCTTTGGCCTTTTCTTTCTTCTCCGCCACCAGACCAAATCTTTTTATATTGGCATCGGCGATGGTCTGAATCTTGGCGATTTCAGCCTTTCCGGCTTCATCGCGGAAGAGATGGCTAAAGCGGCCCTGAAGTTTGAGATATTCCTCCACGGGTTTAGGTTTAATCTGGCGCACCCGGGTGAGTTCGCCATCTTCAAATTCCACCAGCGGGAATAGCCCGGTCTCCACCACCAACCGCGCTACCTCATAGGTGAGCCTGGCCTCGTGTCGCCAGCCCAAAGGGCAGGGCACGAAAAGTTGAATGTATTTTGGTCCCTCTATGGACAGGGCTTTCTTCACCTTGCGTTCCACATCTCTGGGAAAACCCACTGAGGCCGTGGCCACATAAGGAGCGCCGTGGGCAGCGACAATCTGCGGCAAGGGCTTTTTGGGCCGCCAGTTACCGAAAGAGGCCTTGCCCGGCGGGCTGGTGGTAGTATTGGAATCGAACGGGGTGAGGCCGCTACGCTGAATTCCCGTATTCATATAGGCCTCATTATCATAGCAGACATAGAGCACATCGTGCCCGCGTTCCACCATCCCGGAAAGGGCGCCGAAACCGATGTCCGAGGTGCTGCCGTCTCCACCCTGAGCGATGACCTTTATCTTATCCAATTTGCCCTGGTATCTGAGGGCAGCCTCCACCCCTGAAGCCACGGCCGCGGCATTCTCAAATAGGCTATGTATCCAGGGCACTTGCCAGGCGCTCTGCGGAAAGCCAGTGCTAAATACCTCCAGACACCCGGTATTGTTGGTGATGATGCAGTTGCGTCCAGCGGCATCTACCACAAGACGCGCCCCCAGGGCCTGACCACAGCCGGCACAGGCCGTATGTCCACGAGAAAATAAGTGTTCTGTCATTTGCTTCTCCTCTTTATGCGGTTACCAGTTCGGTCTTGACATCCATAAACTTTGCTGGAGTCTGCGGACCGCGGAGTTCCTCAAAGACCCGGCGGATGGAATCCTTGCTTACATCCCGGCCCCCCAGGCCGATGACAAATCCGCTTATCTTGGGCGCTGCCTCCTTGCCCTGAAAGGAGGCCTTAAGGTCTGTATAGACAGGGCCAAAGGCACCCATAGAAATAGCTTTCTCCAAAACAGCAATCTCTGGCACATTCTCCAAGGCCTCGTAGAGGGCATCAGCAGGGAAGGGGCGGTAAGTTATAAGTTTGAGAAGGCCCACCTTCTGACCCTCCTGGCGCATCTCGTCAACGACCTCTTTTATCGTCCCGGCCACGGAGCCCATAGCCACAATTGCCCGCTCGGCATCTTCAAGTTTATAGGCTTCATAAAATGGAGGCAGTGCTCGGCCGAAGATGCGTTCAAATTCCTGGGAGGCGCTGGTGATTACCTCCAGGGCCTCGAGCATAGTCTCCTGCAGTGCGTAGCGGGTTTCCATATAGATTTCCGGCGTTCCCAGATAGCCCATAGTCTCAGGATTTTCCGGGTCAAGTTTCACCACCGGCTGAAATTCGGGCAAAAACTTATCCACCTGCTTCTGCTCCGGAATGTCCACTACCTCGTGCCCGTGCGTGAGGATATAGCCATCCATACACACCAGCGCCGGAAGGGAAATCTTGGGGTCTTCACCCACCCTGTAGGCTAAAAGCACTAAATCCGCAACTTCCTGATTGTTCTCGGCGTAGAATTGCAGTATGCCAGCGTCGCGCACCGTGACGGAATCCTGATGGTCGTTCCAGATGTTTATGGGAGCCGAGACCGCGCGATTAGCGTTTACGATGACCAAAGGCAGCCGCATCCCGGCGATATTGAATATCACCTCGGCCATCAGGAGCAGCCCCTGGGAACTGGTGGCACTGAAGGCTCTGACGCCAGCAGCCACCGCCCCCAGCACTACAGACGCCGCCGAATGCTCGCTTTCCACATTGATAAACTGGGAGTCCAGTTCGCCGTCGGCCACCATCTGGGCCAGATCCTCCACGATGTGCGTCTGTGGAGTGATGGGATATGCGGCAATAACCCCGGGTCGGCAAAGCCTCACCGTTCTGGCCACCGTCCTCGAACCTTCCAGGAATTCTTTCATTTCGTCTCTCCTTCCGGCACCATCTCTATATCATCTTTGGGACAGACCCCGGCGCAAAGCCCGCAGCCCTTGCAGTAGTTATAATCAGATATAAAGGTGTTCTTCTCTTTGCCCGAAATGCAGCCTTCCGGGCAGATTAGATAGCAAAGTCGACAGGCGATGCAATCTTTCTGCAAGAACTTGGGTCGCAAATTGGTCCGCCAGGAACCGGTCTTTCTCTCAAGACTGCTCCCTGGTTTGGTAATAAGTGGTGCATACATTATGGTCTCCTTTTGGCGATTGAGCCAGCGCGTCGGAGGCCGCGCTGGCCGGCTATCGACGGCCAGCATTTATAATGCCTGCCCCGTTAGAGGCTCTGCCTCTAACGGGGCCTGGCTGCACAGGCCTAATCCTTTGCGTAATTTTCCTTTATGTAATCAAAACCTCTTTTTGCGGCCTCGATATTGCCTTCGGCCACTTTACCTGCGAAGCGCTCGCTTATGGCCTTATTCAAGGCCTCCAATTCTATCTCACCCGTAGCCGCAGCAAAGGCCCCCAGAAGTACGGTATTGCCCAGAGGCCTTCCCAGCACTTCCTGAGCGATTTTATTGGCCGGAACCGAATAAATGTTAGCCCCGTCCCGGGCCTCCGGATTAGGCACATCTTCACGCTCGTTTATGATAACCGCGCCTCCGGGCTTGAGGCCGGACAACACATCAAATCCGCGCATCAAGGTAGCGTCCACCACCAGCACATAATCCGGCTCATAGACCTGAGAGCGGAGGCGTATTTCCTTATCATCTATGCGTACGAAGGAATTCATCGGCGCACCCATCCGCGCCGCCCCGAAATGGGGAAAAGCGTAAGCGTATCTTTCCTGAGCAAAAGCAGCCATCCCTAAAAGTTGTGCCGTGGTAATCGCCCCCTGGCCAGCCCGGGCGTGGATGCGAATTTCCTTCATCATTCCTCCTTCCGGTTGCAAGATAAGCAAAGACTTAAAACCCTTCTATTATAACGAAAAGGGCTCGGAGAATCAAGGGTTTTCCCAGGAAGATTCCGTCATCCATCATTCATTGTTGGTCCGTGCGGGCGAGTTTTATTCTGCCGTCCAAAGGAAAGGCTTATGGGGGCCGCAAAGGACCGTAAAGGCTTCCGGATTCCCGGCTACTTCGTAGGCCTGAGTTGCCAGGGCATACTCGGCCCGAGCGGCCGAGGCGCTCATCCTTTTTCCCTTGCCGTCCCGCGGATTTATGATGAGAAGAGGCAGAGGCGCCAGTGCCGCCATAAGGTGCGGAATATCAAAAATCTTTAGGATGCCGGGGATGACGATGTTGGCCCGTAGAGCATGCATCTCTTCATCCACCAGGGCCTTATAAGAAACCGGGGCCTCCTCTACGAGAACACCGGCGATTTTGGGACCAAGCAGCGCCGCAAAAAGTGCCAGAAGCCCTCCTGCCCCACGGCCATAAACATAAAGTCTCTTTCCACTTCCCCGCCTGTGCTTCTTAAGAAATTCCACGCCCCGCACCACATCGAGGGTCCGCTGGCCGAAAAGAAGTCGGCCCAGCATCTGGGAGAGAAAGGAGAGGTAATATTCGCTTGTGTCATAATTGAAGCGGGGGCGGCGACGGACGCCGGAAGCATCCTCTGGCGGAATGCGTGCGGCGGTTTCTCCTGTGCCCCGCACATCTATGGCCAGAACAGAATAGCCCCATTTCGCCAATTGCTCAATCCTTCCGCCTGGTCTGGCATCTCTCGTTTTGCCGCGCTCGTGCACATATAAAACCTGGCCCAGAGACGGACGCTTAGTGGTCTTAAAGAATAGCCCGGGGATGATAATGCCCGGCTCGCTTTCATAAGAGACCTTTTCCATTATGGTGCCGAACTTTTTGGCCTTACTATATTCTTTTATCCTGAGACCGCTGGCGGCCCCATACGGGCGGCCTGTATGGTCCGAAGGAGAGAAGTCAATGAGTTCAGCCGCCTTTTTCTTGAGGCGCTGGCGAAGGCGGCGAATTTGAGATTTGGTTTTTATGGACGCAAGTCTCGGCAGGATTTCTTCGGCCATCTTTCTGTTAAGGCTATGCACCGTTTCGCTTCCCAGTTCACGCATCTGGCCGCCGGGAGTGCAAAAAAGTCTTTCTTTGGGAAAGATGCGTGCAGGCCGTTCGAGATAACCCTCATTTTCTTTCCCCAACCAGCGGTTGAACCACTGGTACATCATCTGGCGCTGGGGGAGATTGAAGCCGTGAGGTGTATCTCCGGCGCCTATACCTAAGCGGTCTTCGGCACCGAAGGCGGCATAAATTCTCCTGACATCGTCGTAGGTCTCTTTGGCCCCCTGGATAGGGAAGTAATCGTGCCAGGCCCCCAGTATCTTGAGGGGTCTGGGGGCAATGAGGGCGAGGAGGTCCGCCTGCTCAAAGCCGAACTGGATGAGCCGGGGCGGCATTTGCTCGGCATCGGCGTTATGAGCAGTATCCACCATCCTTCGCCAGGTGGTAATGTAACAGGAAGGCACGGCGACCTTAACCCGCTCATCCAGCGCGGAGACGAAGGTGGTAAGCGTCCCACCGCCGGAATTCCCCGTGCAGCCAATTCTTCTTTTGTCCACCTCAGGCCGGGAAAGGAGATAGTCCAACGCCCGCACCCCATCCCATATGCGCCAGTTCGCCAGACTCACTCCCGTAAGAAGCGTCTGGACGCCAGCGAAGCTATGCTCAGCAGTAGGGCCTTTGAAAGGTTTTCCATTCTGGTCAAAATACTGCTTTC
>LIZR01000049.1 GCA_001302825.1 Planctomycetes bacterium DG_23
ATCTCTGGCATATTTCGCCAGGAACTCATAGATATGATTACATCCCTGGGTGAATTTGAGCCTGTGGAAGAAAGCAGGGAAGGGCGAGGGTAAGCCTCATCGGGAAAGGAGGTGTAAAACAGGGCAAAATCAAGGCTTGAGCAGGCAGTTTCAGATGGTTTTGGCAAAGGAAATTCGGGAAGGAGCAGAAGATGAAGATTCGGCAACTGGTAATCTTGTTGCTGGTGGTGGCCGTTGTGGTCGGCGTTCTGGCAATTTTAACCGCGGCAGAAGAAGAACGCGAGAGGACCGAAGGCGAACGGGAGAGACAGCGTCCCTCCAGAGAGGAGAGAATCGAAAGTTATCTCGGTGTTCTTAAGGAAAAACTTGCTCCTACTGATGAACAGTGGAAGACGCTTGAACCCAAACTCAGAAGTATGATCGATGCCAGATTGGAAGTTCAACGCATGTATTTCGCCAGGATTTCGCGCATACGAGGACTTTCCGGCAGAACGAGGTTTGCTGAGGCTATGGAGGAGGAAAAAGAAACTCCTCAAGGTCAACTTTATGAACTTCTTAAGGACGAATCCGCCAAGGAAGACGCCATTAAGGCCAAACTTGAAGCAGTCCGTGCCGCCAGGGAAGAAGAGCGGCAGAAAGATAGGGAAAGGAGTAGAGAACTTCGTAGGCAAATCAACGAATTGGAGGCCGAACTTAAAAAACTTATCAACATAAGACAGGAGGCAATTCTCGTCCTGCACGGCATCATTCCATAGTGGCCTTGGTATTTCCACCACAAAGGAGCGTAGCAGGGGTCGTGCCTTGCTGGGGCAGCGCTTCAATTAATACAGTAGGGTTGGGTCGGGGACGACCCAGCCCTACCCGCCGAGTATTCATAGGTTAGCCCTGGTGACGCCTATTTTCCGAAATCAAAAAAGGATATACCCCCAAAAATCCTTGACACAAGCAAAAAAGGCCTTAATATTAAAGGTAGAGCATTAACGGGGTCTGCTTTTGAGAGTCAGGCGGGCGCATAGCTCAGTGGGAGAGCGCTTGCTTCACACGCAAGAGGTCATTGGTTCAAATCCAATTGCGCCCACCATTTTTTGCCTATTTCCGCGTGGCCTTACTTTCCTTCAACATCTTAAATATCATTACTCCGGCCCCAATACAAATCAGGACATCCGCAATATTGAAAATAGGCCAGCCGATGAGATAAAAATCGAGGAGATCCCGTACCCGGCCTACAAAGATACGGTCACAGAGGTTCCCCGTAGCCCCGGCCGTGATTAGCCCCAATGCAAAAATGGTCTGGCCATCCAATCTGGAGGCAAGCACTAAAAAAACAGCAATCACCGTTACTATGGCAAGCATAGAGACGATGGTAAGCGCCAGATTGTGCCCTCCGAAAAGCCCCCAGGCCATCCCGGTCTGCGTCCAGGGCCTCAGACGGAACACTCCGGGCCAGACCTCGCGCACCTCTCCCGGATAGAGGAACCTGAAAACCACCATCTTTGTAATTTGGTCGAGAAGAAAGCCACCGAGGGCTACCAGCCAAAAAAGGAGATGATTTTCTTTGTTCTTCATTCCCCGAGTTCTTCTTTTCGCTTGCATTCTACGCAGAGGTGGGCGTAAGGTATGGCTCGCAGGCGCGCCTTAGGTATGAGTTGGTCACAGGATTCACAAATGCCGAATGTGCCTTCCTCAATCCGTTCCAGTGCCGCATCTATTTCTCGGACTTCATCCTCCACATTCTCTATCAGCCCCACGCTAAATTCCTGTTCGAAATTGTCGCTGGCTATATCAGGCATATGAGTGGGCATATTGGAGATGTCGCCGGCGGCCTCCTGGCGAGATTTACTCAAGGTTTCGTTCTGCAAGCGGTCCAAATCGCCAGTAATAAAGGCCCTCTTGATCAGAAGCAGTTTCTTGAACCCTTGCAGTTCCTTGGCCGTAAGTTTAGCACCGCCCTGCGACTTGCTTCTTTTTCTTTTACTCTTTCCCATAATGGCCCAGAATCATACTGTCAAAAAAGCCTTTTGTCAAGAAAATTTTTCCTATGATAGCCTTCCGAGATAGAAACCAAAGACGCCGGAAAAAAGATTTCTTGACTTTTTCTATATACGGTTTACACTTAAGGATTTGAAACATAAGGTTTGGGGAAACTGTCTATGCGAGATTTTAGCAAGAAGATCGTGGGAGAAGGCATAACCTTCGACGATGTGCTTCTCCTTCCGGAGAAATCCGATGTGGTTCCCCGGGAAGTCTCCACAGAAACCATTTTCAGTCGCACTATTGCTCTGCGGATACCTATTGCTTCAGCGGCTATGGATACGGTTACCGAATCCCGTTTGGCCATCGCCTTAGCTCAGGAGGGTGGCATAGGTATAATTCATAAGAACCTCTCCGCCGAGAAGCAAGCCCGGGAGGCCACTAAAGTAAAAAGGTTCGAAAGTGGCGTCATTGCCGACCCTATAACCCTCGCCCCTGACGAGACTATTTCCCAGGCACGCCAGACTATGGCCCAATATGGCATATCCGGTCTCCCTATTGTTGAAGATACCAAACTCGTGGGTATTCTCACCAACCGTGACCTCCGCCTTTATGAAGGCCCTGAGTGTAAGGTGAAGGAGCTTATGACTACCAAACTCATCACCGCACCAGAGGGCACCTCACTGGCCGAAGCCCGGGAAATCCTCCATAGGAACAAGGTGGAGAAACTGCTTTTGGTGGATGATGATTTTGCCCTGCGCGGCCTCATTACAATGAAGGACCTTCTAAAAGCGGAACAGTTCCCCTTAGCGGCCAAGGATACTCAGGGGCGGCTTCGTGTGGGGGCAGCGGTCGGCGTATATGATTACGAGCGCGTGGAGGCGCTCCTGGATAGCGCTGTGGATGTAATAGTAGTGGATACCGCACACGGTCATTCAACCAAGGTAATCGAAACGGTGAAGGAAATTAAGCGGCGCTATGATGTGGAGGTGGTAGCGGGCAATGTGGCCACTGCCCAGGCCACAAAGGACCTCATTGAAGCCGGCGCCGACGGGGTCAAGGTGGGCATTGGACCCGGTTCCATCTGCACTACGCGGGTCATCTCTGGCGTGGGCGTCCCTCAAATTACCGCCATATTTGAATGCGCAAAAGCAGCCAGAGACCGAGAGGTGCCTATAATTGCAGACGGAGGCATTCGCCGCTCCGGAGACATCACTAAAGCCATCGCTGCGGGGGCCAGTTCGGTTATGATAGGAAGCCTCTTTGCCGGGGCCGAAGAAAGCCCCAGTCAAATGGTCATATATAGAGGCAGGAGTTATAAGATTTTTCGCGGGATGGGCTCTTTAAAGGCTATGGTAGAAGGTTCTTCAGAGCGCTACAGGCAAACTGGTGTGCATCGGGATAAGCTGGTGCCGGAGGGCGTTGAAGGCCGCGTGCCTTACAAAGGGCCTCTTTCCGAAGTAGTCTATCAATTGGTCGGCGGGCTCAGGGCCGGGATGGGTTATACCGGCGCGGCTGACATCAAAGAACTTCAAACAAAAAAGTTCATTCGCATCTCTCACGCCGGCCTTCTGGAAGGTCATCCGCACGACATAGCCATTACCCAGGAAGCGCCTAATTATACCTTGGAATAAGCAACATCTTCCAACCTGGCTTTCCTTATATCAGTCAAAAAGGTCTTGACAGAAATTCTTGCCTGCATATAATGTTGTCTTAAAATTTGATAAGGCGGGCGAAAATTTGCTTTAAGAAAGGAGAAAGAAATGGCTATCAGGGTGAGCATAAATGGATTTGGCCGGATAGGCAGGATTGTCTACCGGGTTTTGGCCACCAGAGGCGATGAATTTGAAGTGGCGGCGGTGAACGACCTCGCCGATGCCCAAACCCTGGCCATCCTTCTGAAATACGATTCCGTGCATAGAAGGTTTCCTGGCGAAGTGTCTGTGAAAGATGGTTCTCTGGTAGTAAATGGTAAAAAGATAAAAGTCCTGAGCGAGCGCGACCCGGCAAACCTCCCCTGGAAGGAGATGAAAATTGATTTCGTGGTTGAATCTACCGGCGTCTTCCGCTATAGAAAGGAGATTGCCAAACACATAGAAGCCGGAGCGAAAAAGGTGCTCCTTACCGTTCCTCCCCGCGATGATATTGACGCTATGATAGTACTCGGCGTCAATGAGGACGACCTGACGGGCGAGGAACAAATAATTTCCAACGCCTCCTGTACCACCAATTGTGTCGTGCCTATGGCCAAGGTGGTCAACGATAGTTTCGGCATCGAGCACGGACTAATGACCACCATCCACGCCTATACCAACGACCAGCGCATACTGGACCTGATACATAAAGACCCTCGTCGGGCCCGTGCCGCGGCCGTCAATATTATTCCCACCACTACCGGTGCCGCCAGAGCCGCCGGCGAAATTATACCCGAACTTGAAGGCAAAATTGACGGTATGGCTATGCGCGTGCCTGTCTCCGACGGCTCGGTAACTGACCTGGTCACCGCGGTAAAGAAAGAGGTGAGCGCGGAAGAGGTTAATGCCGCTTTTCGTGCCGCCGCTGGTGGCCCTCTAAAAGGCATAATTGAATATACCGAAGACCCCATAGTCTCAAGCGATGTGGTGGGAAATCCGGCATCTTGCGTTTTCGATGCCCAATCCACTATGGTAATTGATTCCAAACTGGTTAAGACCGTGGGCTGGTATGACAACGAATGGGGCTATTCCAATCGCGTGGTGGATTTAATGGCCCTGGTGATGGAGAAGGCGAAGTAATAACTTGTAGGGGGATGAGCACCTATGAATAAAGTGTCCCTTGGCGATTTGGATGTCGCCGGCAAGCGCGTTCTGATGCGGGTGGATTTCAATGTGCCCCTTGATGATGAGGGAAAGATAACCAGCGACCTGCGCATCCGTGCGGCCCTTCCCAGTATAAATCATATTTTAGAGCGCGGTGGAAGTCTTATCTTGATGAGTCACCTCGGCCGGCCCAACGGCCAGGTCGTTGAGGAATTGAAGATGGACCCCGTGGGAGTGCGCCTGAGTGAACTTCTGGGAAGACCGGTGCGAAAAATCCAGGATTCTATCGGTCCCCAGGTCGAGGCCGCAGTCAATGAAATGCAGGATGGCGATATCATCCTTCTGGAAAACCTGCGTTTCCATCCAGAAGAAGAAGCGGGCGACGATGACTTTGCTCAAAGCCTTGCTAAATTGGCTGACCTCTATGTAAACGATGCCTTTGGCGCCGCCCACCGGGCGCACGCTTCTGTGGCCGGCGTCGCCCGCCATCTGCCCGGCGCTGCCGGGCTTCTGCTCTTGAAGGAGATAAAATTCTTGAGCCTACTTCTTGAGGAGCCTCAAGCCCCCTTTATCGCCATCCTCGGCGGGGCTAAAGTCTCCGACAAAATTGGCCCTATAGAAAACCTATTAAATAAACTCTCGGGGCTCCTCATCGGCGGGGCTATGGCTTACACCTTCCTCAAGGCCAAAGGCACCTCTGTAGGTAGTTCCAAAGTGGAAGAAGAAGGCATAGATACAGCAAAAACTATTCTTACAAACGCCGAAGAAAAGGGCGTGGAATTTCTCCTGCCCGAAGACCACCTCTTGGCCAGAAAACTCGAACCCTCGGCAGAGACAATGATTGCCGAGGGCGCAATACCCGAAGGATGGCGCGGTGTCGATATCGGCCCCAAGACCATAGATACCTATGTCGGTAAAATCCAAGAGGCCAAAACTATTTTCTGGAACGGGCCGGTTGGTATTTTTGAAATCGAACCCTTTGCTCAAGGAAGTAAGGCCATCGCTCAGGCCTTGGCTTCTTCTGGCGCCACCACCGTAGTCGGCGGTGGGGATACGGCCACTGCGGTGGAGGCCTTCGGTCTGGTAGATGAGATGACGCATCTTTCTACCGGCGGTGGCGCAGCCCTGGAATTCTTGGAAGGAAAAGAACTTCCTGGCATAGCCGCCTTGCCCGATAAATAAAATCTTTTTTATATCAAGGAATAAGGTTTGATAAAGATTGTCCCCTCAATCCTTTCCGCTGACTTTGCAAATCTCGGGCGCGACATAAAGCGGGTGGAAGATGCCGGCGCGGATATGCTCCATATAGATGTAATGGACGGCCATTTTGTGCCCAATATCACCATAGGGGTGCCCGTGGTCAAATCCGTAAGGAAAGTAACCCGCCTTCCTCTCAATGTGCACTTGATGATTGCAGAGCCGGAAAAATATGTTGAGCCTTTCGCCCGCGCCGGAAGCGACATAATAGTCTTCCACATAGAAGTAACCGACCGGCCGGAAGATTTAATCGCCGGCATCCGCGAGTTAGGGGTCAAGCCGGGGATTTCAGTAAATCCCGAAACCGGCCTGGATAGGATATGGGGCATTTTGGATAAGTTGGATATGGTGCTGGTGATGTTTGTCCATCCGGGCTTCGCCGGCCAGGCTCTTATGCACGAGATTGTATGGAAGGTTAAGGAACTGCGCAAAAGAGCGCCTGAGGACTTTGATATAGAAGTGGATGGCGGGATAAACGAAAAGACCATATCCGAAATAGCCGGGGCCGGGGCAAATGTATTCGTGGCCGGAACAGCCATATTCGGTAGTCCGGATACGGCCGCAGCCATAAGGACCCTGCGCCAGAAGGCTGAGGAAGCCTTTGAGGCTCGCCCCCAGAAGGCATAAAAGGATTTTTGGATGGCTTTGCGCAGATTCAGGTTCCGCCGTAAGAAAGAGATGCCCGACGGCCTCTGGATGAAGTGCCAGGGTTGCAATCAATTGGTATTCAAAAAGATTGTGGAAGAACATCTGAGTGTCTGTCCCGAATGCAATTTCCATTTTACCATCCCCGCCCAAAAGCGCATCGAACTTCTCCTGGATGCGGGAACTTTCCAGGAACGCTACGCGGATATGACCTCCATAGACCCCCTGGGGTTCAAAGACCGCATCACCTATGCCGAACGCCTGAGTGCCGAACAGGAAAAAACCGGCTTAAAAGAAGCGGCGCTCGTAGGAACCGGAAAGATCGAAGGCCGTCAGATTATGTTCGGCGTTACGGATTTCAATTTCCTCGCCGGGAGTCTCGGTTCCGTGATGGGGGAGAAGATAACCCGCATCGTGGAAGAGGCCCAGGAAGAAGGCCTGTCGCTGGTCATAGTTTCCGGCTCTGGCGGCGGTGCCCGTATGCAGGAGGGCGCATTGTCTTTAACTCAGATGGCCAAGACCTCGGCCGCCATCGCCCGTTTTCACGACGCAGGCGGGCTATATATCTCCATCCTCACCAACCCTTGTATGGCCGGGGTGATGGCCAGTTTCGCTTCGCTGGGCGATGTAGTCATTGCCGAACCCAAGGCGCTCATAGGCTTTACCGGCCCCCGGGTCATCCGCCAGACCATCCAGGCCGAACTTCCCGAAGGTTTCCAGCGCTCGGAATTTCTTCTGGAGCACGGCCTCATTGATATGATAGTGAACCGCAAGACCCTCAAAAAAGAGGTTGCCCGCCTTTTGAATTATCTCGCCCCTGCATCTTGACAAATCAATTTATTTTTTTATCCGCGTCATCCACGGTCATTTTTCCATTCGCAAAATTCGCGTCCTGTTTTATCCGGGCAATCTGCGCTCATTTTTTCCTTGCTTTTCCTAATTTTTTGAATAAAATTTATTAAATTCGACCTACCATATTCCCCGGTAGCTCAATCGGTAGAGTGGGTGGCTGTTAACCACTAGGTTGCAGGTTCGAGTCCTGCCCGGGGAGCCAAACAATCAAAGGGGACCTCCGCGTCCCCGATGGGCTAATGCAAAGTCCCGTTGCTCTCGCTGCGGGGCTCTTTGCATTAGGCGTAAAGGCAAAGGGGTAGGCACGTGTTGGCGGACAAGGTGATGTTATTTGCTTCGGCACAAAAAGACCGGGTCCCGAAAGGAACCCTGGCGGTTGTGACCCCGCCCCAAGAATCTCTGCCCAAACCCTCTAATTATGACTTGAACGACCTTCTTTGGATCAACGCACCCGCTCGACTTGTATCGCAAAAGCAAACCTTGTGTCTATCTCAGCAAAAGATGCGGAGGTTACATTCCGGCTGTCGCCTTGACCCGAAGAGCCGCGGTTGCGAAAGAAGGGTAACAGGTGGGTAGCGAATCCCAACCACTGCGGGGTACCAACCTCAGGAAAGAACTGGGGCTGTTTGGCGTATTCAGCATTGCAACCGGGGCGATGATCAGCTCTGGGCTTTTCGTTCTGCCCGGCATTGCGTTTGCCCGTGTGGGCCCATCAATGGTGTTGGCCTATCTGCTTGCTGGACTGCTTAACATCCCGGCGATGTTCGCCCAAGCAGAACTCTCTACCGCAATGCCGAAGTCGGGGGGCAGCTACTTTGTGATAGAACGCAGTTTGGGCGCGTATGCGGGCACGCTGGCAGGGCTTATTTCCTGGCTATGTATCAGTTTGAAGGCAGCCTTTGCCTGCATAGGTATCGGCGCGCTGGGAGTGTTATTCATCCCCGCCGAAAGCCTCACCGCGGTCAAGCTCACCGCTATAGCGGCCTGCTTGTTTTTTGCAGGCATCAACCTGATTAGCGTTAAAGGAAGCAGCCGCCTGCAAGGTGTGCTTGTTGCAGGGCTTATCGGTGCACTCATCTACTTCGTGTGTGGTGGTGCCGTTTCTGTCAACTTTGTAAGATTCTCGCCGTTCTTCACTTCTGACTGGCGCACATTTCTTGCGGTAACTGGCATGGTATTCATCTCATATGGCGGGTTGACTAAAGTTGTGGATGTCTCTGAAGAAGTGCACAATGCAGGACGCAACCTTCCCCTGGGCATGTTTCTTGCTTTTGGCGTCGTGAATATCCTTTATGTGGCGGTGACCTTTGTAACCACTGGTGTGCTTGATGGTTCTGTATTGTCAGGCAGTCTCGCGCCAGTCGCCGAAGGGGCGAAAGCGTCTCTGGGGGCTATTGGTGTAATGGTGATTGGCCTGGCCGCCTTTCTGGCGTATGCGACTACAGGAAACGCAGGAATATTTGCAGCCTCACGCTCCCCCTTGGCGATGAGCCGAGACGGTCTGGCGCCGGCCTCCCTCTCGAAAATAAGTAAAAGATTCAGAACGCCGCACATTGCTATAATCCTCACCACCTTTTTTATGGTATTCGTGATCGCATTTTTATCGGTTGAAGAACTCGCTAAAACAGCCTCGACAATGTTTATAATTTCTTTCGTGCTGTTAAACGCGGCCGTAATTGTAATGCGCCGGTCGCGCATAGAAGGTTACAGGCCTTCATTCAAGGTTCCATTCTTTCCTTGGCTACCAGTAGTCGGTATTGTTGCATATTTGCTTCTCATAGTAGACATGGGGCTTGTGCCCCTATTGGTTACGGGAGGTTTTCTCGGCGCTGCCAGCCTCTGGTATGGAATTTATGTCAAGAAACGGATAAGCCGCGAGTCGGCCGTGGTCTTTATGGTAAAGCAGGCGGTCTCCAAGGAGATTTCTCGCACGGGCTTAGAAGATGAACTTGTCGCCATAAGCCTTGAACGTGAAGGCATCAAACCCGATAGATTTGATGAATTGGTGAAACGGGCACCCGTGCTGGACATCGCTCGTAGCATTTCCGCCAAAGAGTTCTTTCGCAGGATTGCCGATGTGCTTTCCCCAAGGCTTGGCTTGGCCCCCAGCAAGTTAGTTGACCTATTCATCAAGCGGGAGCGAGAGTCCAGTACCGTAATAGCCCCTGGTCTCGCCATTCCTCACATCGTGGTAGAGGGGCAGAACACTTTCGAGATCTTACTGGTGCGCTGCAGTGGTGGAATCATCTTCTCAGAGCTCCACGCACCAGTACGTACTGCCTTTGTTCTGGTCGGTTCTGCTGACCAGCGCAACTTTCACCTTCGGGCTCTTGTCGCGGTGGCGCATATCGTGAGTGAGCACGAATTCAGTGAACGATGGTTCAGTGCCAAAAACACCGACCAGCTAAGGGATATTGTGTTGCTCTCTCGCCGCCAGCGTATGGATTAATCAGGCTTTTTATCCGCATTACTCGGGACCGTTTTTCCTTGCTTTTACCAAATTTTCTGAGTAGGATTTTGAAAATCAAGTCTGCCTTATTTTCTATAGCTCAAGTGGGTAGAGTAGGAGGAGGCTAATCCGGCAACCGCCGGCCCGCCCGAGCCGGTTTTTACGGCCAGGGATTGCAGGTTCGAGTCCTGCCCGGGGAGCCAATTTTGCCAGGCAAAATTGGCGGAACACGAGAGCAGGTGAAAGGAGAGAGGAGAGCAGAAGCAGGCCATTACCGAAGGGAGAAGACCCTTGTATGAAAATGAGTCGCTCTCTTGCGGTCTACTGCTCAACTGTTCTAATTTCTTCGTGCGCCGTAACAGGCAAAGCCTCAGGCACTTGGAGGCCAAACAGATGAAATTCTCTGGTTCGAAAGAGCGTGTTTGGGGCGCGAAGCGAACTTCTCTGTTTGCTCCCACACCCCAGAAGAACTCGCCAAAAATCTCGAGTTCTCTGGTTCACAATCCCCTCTGGCTTAACGACCCTTTCCGCACTGCAGCCCGAAAGCAAGCCTACGCGAGAGTGTCTCAGATAAATCACGGAAAGGGCTTCCTGCTTCGCAGTAGGTTTACCATTGCCAGGCGGTTGGTGGTCCTCTTCCTGTGTCTCATTTGTGTGACGCTCTTTTTGAGTGGTTGCAGCACCGGCCGCGCTTCCGCTTCCTTTCGCCCCTCCGGCGCGAAGACCGTGGTAGATGTCAATATCCGGAAGATGCAGATGATAGAGAAGGAAGGGAGTCGCGTCTATTACCCTAATGAAGCCTGCGACCTTGCCCCGGAAGTTCTTGCTGTGCTCTCTTCACAGCAACAATTCCTGCGAAACTATACGGGTCTATCCGGAAAAAGATTCGGCGTTGCTATTTGCCAGGCCACGCCTGAGCGCCGGGCATACCGGATCGCGCCACAACCTCGCAATTGGTACATATTCCCTATTGAACTCGCCAATGCGAGCACACTATCCCACGCAATCGAGTTCCTTTTTATATATAATGTGTTAATACATGAACGAACGGAAATAGCCGTAGCACTCGACATCCTGCAAGGGAAGAGATGCCTTTACTCCAACCGCGAAACAAGATGGATTGGCGATGGACTGGCTGAGCTTATCGGATATCGCTTCTGCTGCGAGCATAGCAAAATTGCCGCCTTGCATGAAGTGGGGGGCCGCTTCGATACAGTACGAGATTTAGCGAAGACCTGGAATGTGGAAACGGTGAACCTGCGCCATTTCTTGGCGGATGTAAGTGGATGGCCTTTCAAGAAGAAGGAGCAAAAGTCTCCACCCAGGTACTCAAGGACACAGCCTACTATGGAATGAGTTTCTACTACTGGTATTCGTTGGAAGAAGACCAGGGGGCCGATAGTATAAAGGAGTTCGTCACCGGGCTTCAATCGCTCAAAAAGGCTTCTAACGAGAACATCGACGATTTGATAAGGCGAATAGGAGGTCCGATATATGTGGAGCGCATTGAGCATATCCGTCTGGAGGATGCCATCAGTTCCTTCAGAGAAGAGATAGCGCTTCTTATTCCTGAAGTGCAGGCGCTTCTGAAAAGCCCAAGTCGCTCCGTTCGTATGGCAGCCTATGAAGCGCTGCGCGACTTAGATAAAGACTTTTTCCCGGACGCTATTCCCAGCGGGCTGCCCACCACAGCAATCATCCATGATATGTTGCGCGCCAGCCCAGCATACCACTCTGGCTTAAGGCGCAATGACATCGTTGAGTCGGTTGACGGCAAACCAGTGGAAGACTACGAGAGTTTCTGCCAAAGCCTGCCTATATACGGCAGCACGGTCGAACTTCTGAGGGGCGCCTCTTCGGTAGAGGTTAAAATTGACTCCTTTGAGGGATGCAAATTCATGGCCGTGGCGAGGTAATGGGCAAATACGCTTGTGCGGCCAACATAAGGAATCAACACAAACCTGATGGACGCCGCGTGGCGTCGTGTAGCCAGGCTGATTATTCCTGAGGGCAACCTCCAGCGGGTTGCAGTGCGCAGGTCGTTATCTACATTCTCTTGAAATGGGTCGGAGGAAAGTTTTAGATACCGTGTCCATAATAAAAGATTATCGCCAGTTGGGGGAAAGGGAGGTCGATATGTCTTCGGAGAGAGACAAGAGGGTAATCGAGGTCACCTTTCACTCCACTCCTGAGGATGTGAACAAAGGATGGGGATGGCGAATCCCGTACAATCCTGAAAGAAAGCAGGACAAGTGGACGGAGCAGGAGTTGGAAGTCCAGAGGCTCGTAGAAGCGAGGACGCCGCAGACCCGTGAAGTATGGAGGACCAAGACCTGCGCCTACTGGGCGCCCTTTAATTATCCGAATGTGAAAGTGGAATTGGGACGTCCAGACACCGGCGTGGAGTTCAATCGTGACGGCGCTGAACTCGATATATATCCCTACGGCGCCATCACCATTGAGGAAGAAGAGCCTATCGTGGCTGTGACAGTCATCGGCAGCGGCTGTTCCAGTCAGGCCTATGTGGTTCTGGAGGCTGAGCCTCTGAAGTGGAAATATCCGCGCACCGCCGTGCGTATGCGCAGGGACGGGCTCTGGGGTATGCATGTGAGGGGCGATGCGTGGGCCGCCGGCATCAGAGAAAATTGGAACGACGCGGGTCTCAGTTCAGTGCGCTTCGACATTCCCGAATCCAGGAAGGTTATCATCGGCGGCGGTTCGCACGGGGCCGACCCACACTACTGCATCAGACTCATCCGGCTGGATATAAAGGAGCCGCTTTAACGAAGCATTCGCTCATCGCCCTGAAACCTTGAAGCATTATCTATCGTCCGTGGGACTATTTTTTCCTTGTCGTTTCCAAATTTTCTGAGTAAAATTTTTTTGAAAATTAAACTGGGTTTATTTCCCGATGGCTCAATGGGTAAAGTGGATGGATGTTAATCGGGCAGCTGCCGGATTGCAGGCTCGAATCTTTGCGGAGGAGCTATACATATAATAAACAGGAAAACCCATGTCCCCCATGGTTAGCGAGTGCCTGAGTGGGGATAACCATTGGGACTTTTTTGTAAAGCGATGATGGTGGTAGAGTAGGGCGCAGTTCGCGCTTGGAAGGAGAACAGCGCGATGGATGACATAATGCAGATTGCCAAGAAACGAGCCGACAAGTTCGGCGTCAAGAATGTGGTGGTCGCTACGAATACCGGTGCATCCGCGGAACGAGCGCTGGAGGTCTTTGGTCCTAAATATTTCATCATTGCCGCAGGGAATCCAGCCAGAGCACACTACCGACGGCTGGTCCGCCACCAGGGGATCTCCGATGAGACGAGATCTCGCTTGGAGCACAAGGGCATTAAGGTAGCCCTTAAGGACCAGTCATTTGCCCAGAGGTATTACGATCATAGCGGGGTTTCCCGTTGCGGCCTGGCCGAATTGGAAGAGAGAATGGGTTCGCATGATGCCTTCCACCTACTCACGGTAACTTGCAATGTCTTGGATTGGTTCTCTGATAGCACACGCGTGTGCATCGAAATCAGCGTCTTGGCCGCGGACACTGGAGTGCTTCCCACAAACCAAGACTGCATCGCCATTGCTCGGCCAAGTCCACGCTCCAATTGCCCTCATGCCGCGGTCGCGCTTAGACCTGCCCGGACAGAGGATATGTTCCAGGGAAGCCTGCGAGTTAAGGATATCGTGCTTGTTCCGCAAGAAAACGACCACTGGTTCTCAAATCAACCTTTGTGGCAGGGGTAGTTGCAACATTCGGCCAACAACAAGATATACCGGATAATAAGTAGTTGGGACACAGGAGAGTATCCGTGTTTAAAACAGACATAATGGTGCGTGCTCGTGAACGGGCTTTGAGCCTTGGCGTAACGAATGTGGTGGTGGCCACCAATACAGGTGCTTCGGTACTGGCAGCACTAAAAGCGTTCGGACCAACATACGCGTTCTTCGCGGTGGGCAATCCCGCCAGTTCACACGAATGCGGTCTCTGTCTCCATAAGGGCATCAGCGAAAAGACAAAGACCGAGTTGGAGTCCCAGGGGATACGAGTAGTGCTGCGTGGCCAAACTCTGTTTCAGGGCGAGCCCAAGTGTGACGCGGCCGTTGCCCAGCACCGGCTGGTCGCCCGGGGTTATGCCAGAAGGTTCCACCACAAAAACCACCTTCCTGCCGGATCCGAGAATCTGGTTTCCATTATGTTCAATGTACTCAACGAACTGCTCGGCGATGGCCCACGGGTATGTTTGGAAATTGCATTGGCGGCAGCCGATTCGGGACTCCTCCCTCTCGATGTCGATTGCATGGCAATAGCTACTCCATCAAGCTACTGCGACCTTCCTGACGCAGCCTTGACGCTCAGGCCGGTCAAGTCAGGAGAGATTTTCAGCATGCAATTCCGCGTGAAAGACATACTACTCTGTCCGACTGCCAACGATGTGTGGTTCAGCAACGGCCCACTCCCATGAAAGGGGAGGTACTTATTCAATAGGAATCAAAATTGAGGTTCTGCTATGAAGAAAATCGTTCTTTTTCTGGGCTTTGTGGTCATCGCCTTTCTGCCAGCGGTTGCTGGGCGGTTTTTCACTCCTGGCGAGTGGTACTATGAGTTACAGAAGCCTACCTGGACGCCTCCAAGTTGGGTTTTCGGCCCGGTGTGGACTTTCCTTTACTTCCTCATGGCCATTTCCGGGTATCTGGCGTGGTCAGGGTCTTCAGGCCGTCGTTCCGTTCCTTTCGTAGTTTATGGCATCCAGCTTTTCTTAAACGCTTTGTGGTCGGTCATCTTCTTTGGTCTGCATAGCCCGGGCCTCGCCTTCGGCGATTTGGTAGTATTATGGTTTGCAATACTCGGAAATGTAGTACTATTCTGGCGGATTAACCGTGCGTCCGGCTACCTACTCATCCCATATTTCCTATGGACATCTTTTGCCGGAATGTTAAACCTTGCCATATGGAAACTAAATGCCTGACTCTCAGCGCAACTGACCGATAAAGGCCTGGCGACTTTCCCGGCAACTGAGCTCGATGTTAGACGGACTGAACCTTATTCCTTAGAACCGCTTCACACGAATATGGCAGTAGGGCTCTTTGCCGGCTTTACGGTAGTAATCCTGGTGGTATTCTTCGGCAGGCCAAAAACGCTGTGCTTTCTTGATCTCCGTGGCCACTCGTAGCCCCTTTTTCTGCAGAACGCTTACGAGTTCTTCAGCGGCCTTCTTCTGTTCCTCATCAACATAGAATATCGCTGACCTATACTGTTCACCGATATCGGGGCCCTGTCGGCCGACCTGGGTGGGGTCATGAATCTCAAGAAAAAGTTTCGCCAGACCCTCGTAAGCAATTTTGTCTGCGTCGAAGAGCACCTCGACCGCTTCAATATGTCCGGTCTTTCCGCTGCAAACCTCCTCGTAAGTCGGATTATCGGTTTGTCCTCCGGTATAACCGGTCGTGGTCGAGAGAACTCCGGGAAGGTCCTGAAAATGATACTCCACGCCCCAGAAACAACCTCCGGCGAAGATGGCCCGCTTTATCCTCTCTTTGGGCACGAAATCAAGGGATACGGAATTCACGCAGTGCCGGACATTTTTGTCGGTGAAGCCTTCCCCCAGAAAGATATGTCCCAGATGGGCATCGCACCTGGAACAGAGTATCTCCATCCGTCTGCCGTCAGCATCTTTTCGCCGCTTGACGGCACCTGGAATCTCATCATCGAAGCTCGGCCACCCGCATCCGGACTTGAACTTGTCCTCGGAGCGAAAAAGTCCTGCGCCACAGCGCCGACAGGTGTACATCCCCGCCGCAAAATGCTCATTGTATTTGCCGCTAAAGGGGGGCTCGGTGCCCTTATGGATGATAACGCGCTCCTCCTCAGGCGTGAGCTCGTTGTATTTCACCGGCTCGCTTTGCATTGTCTTTGCCTCCTGAGAGGTGCTGTAGAAGGTCAAAAGGGCGGCAAAGCCCAAAAGGATGCCGCCTAACGCCATGCCCATCCACCTATAGTTAAAGCGTACATCAGTCATTTGCAAATATTATACCACATATAGGGTGCAATTTCAAGCAGAACTATTTGGCTTGTCTGAAAGAACTGCGTTCGACTTGTATCCTAAAACGACATCCGATTCTGCCGCTCAGGCAGAGAGCGTTGTTTAGAGGGCTTTATTCGTCTCACTCGTTATCTATCGCTGAGGGTCGTTGACGACGGCCTGAGCTCTTGCAACATCGTGGGCTTGTGCCGCTTCGACATGTGCCCGGCCGACGGCCTTCCAGTGCCCCCACCGGAAGGCTGCGGCAAAGAGCAGGCCTTGAACCACATTTGAAAGGGCCAATCCAACCCATACACCGGTGACGCTCTTTAGCAGGTGTGCAAACCCGTAGGCTGCCGGTATGCGCAGCGCGATCATACTCACCCCGGTAATGACCATAGGCCAAAAGGTATCACCCGCGCCGTTCATTGACCGTCCCAGAACCATCGAAAGGCATAAAAAAACAAATGTGGCTGAAAACCAGCGCACAAAATTGGCCCCCGTGGTCACCACTTCTGGCTGGGAATTGAAAATAGCTACAATATGCTCCGCCAAGACAAAGAAGACAATCGTCAGAGGGACCGCGATGAGGCTATACATTGCGGCCGTGAGCCAGCCTGCGCGTGCAGCCCTGTCCATTCTCAAGGCGCCGATATTTTGCCCGACCAAGGCAGCAGCAGCGTTCGCAAAACCCATACCCACCATCATCACCACCATCCTCAGCCGCATACCAATTCCATACGAGGCCAGCGCAACAGTGCCAAACATAGCCACAAGGCGCACCAGTATCAGCGCAGAAATATTTCTTATTAGCACCTGCCCTGAGCCAAAAATGCCAATTCTAAACATTTGACTGATGATTGAAAACCGCGGGCTGAGGTCTTGCCAATACAGCCGGAAATGTATGTGGCCCTTCCAGAAGAAAATTATCGCCAGCCAACTGGCCGCAAAGAACCTGCAGGTTAATGTCGCCACTGCTGAACCGGCAACTCCAAGCGCCGGCATTCCCAGAAGGCCAAAAATAAGGATAGGGTCCAAAATGATGTTCATTACATTTGCTACCCCCATAATCTTGAGCGGTGTTATAGCGTCTCCCGCCCCGCGCAGGGCAGATGCAAATGTAACCGCCAGCAGCATCGCAAATGCCCCGCCCGCAGAAATCTGCAGGTAAGGCCGGCCCGCGGCCACCACTTCAGGTTCAGCCCCCAGTGCGCGCAGGCAAAATTCAGCCCAGGGAATGCCCAGAGCAGCCACTGCCATCGAGATACCAGCCATCATAACCAGACTTTGGCCCACCACTTGCTGGGCACGGGAACGATTCCCCCCACCAACGGCCTGGGCTACCAGGGCAGTGCAGCCAGTAGTAACTCCTACGCCCAGCATATAGATGATACCCAGGATAGTGCCGCTGACTGCAACTGCTGCGACAGCCGCCGGTCCGAGACGACCGACAAATATCATATCCACAATGGCAAAAACATCTTGCAATACCGCTGCTGCCATCATCGGTAGGGAAAGGCGCCAGACCGCCTTTATCAGACTGCCCTGGGTAATCCAGGAGGACGCCCCCGCACCAGACGGGATTCCGCCGGGGGTGCCCTTTGCTCTATGGTTTCTCATAGCGAGGAAATTGGGTCCTTTAACCAGTAAATACGGCAGGAAGACCGAAGCAGCCGATGAATAAGGAGTAGCCGTCGCGCTTTGCTTCCTGAGCCAGTTGTCTATCGCGCCTTTATGGGCTTTTCGATTAAGATAACTCTGGTTAATTGAAAGCCATCAGGCACTTCTCAAACGCAATCCGTCAGCATAGAGATACACAATGAGCATTATCGGCCATTAGCAGATTTTATCAAATGAAAAGTTGACAGAAAACTGATGGCGGCTACAATTGCAATGTGCGCTGGTTGGGAAGAGGCGGGCTTTCGTAAAGACTGCCTTTTTTTCGTGATTTCAGTTCAGCAGACCGGGATGGAGTTGCCTTTGTTTACTTGTATCGGATTAGGAGAACCTTATGCCTTTATCTCGCTCTCCATTTAAATACAGGATGCTCAATGCGCCGACTACGGAGCTCATAGACTATGCGCATAACCTCGGTATGAACTGGGTAGTGGCGGAAACCTCTGGCCATAAAGATACCGAGTTTCCCTTTGAGGACCCGCCGGTTTATATGCCGGGGCTTAAGCGGCTCTATCCTATTCGCAAGAGAATGAGCCGTGCTATTGAGAAAGAACGCCGCCGCCTACACCGTCTTTTCACCTATGCCAAAAAGAAGGGCCTAAAGGTCATTTATCATACCTACGAGGTTTCGGTGCCCAAGGGTTTTGAGAGGGCTTATCCGAGGATGTTTTCGCCGGCCATCCGCGAGTTTCGTGGTCGCGCCACCGCAGAACAGCGCAGTCGACAACTATGTGTTAGCCGTGCCCAAGTTCGTGAAGTCATTGCTCAGAAGATTCAGGAGGTTTGCCAGACCTTCCCGGAACTGGATGGGTTCGCCTACACCAATAACGAAAGCTCGACCCAGACACACTGCTGGCATCGCTGCGAGGACTGCCGCAACATCACTTTCAGCCGAATGATGAAATTCCTGCATGATGCCATTCTGGAAGGGATTCGGCGCTCCGGCCGGCCCGTTAGACTTTTCGTGCGTTGCTGGGGAACTCACGAGACGGACTTCAAATATTGGGAAGCCTTCAAAAAGCGCGTCCAGTATGGTGCACACGAACTCGCCGGCAAAGAGTGGCTGCCGGCTCATGTCAAGGCCTTCGCGCCCAAACACCTTCATTTCAAGCCCAGCCGTGACATCTTGCCTTTCGTCCGCTCCCTCAAAGGCCAGGATACGGCCTTTATCTACAAGGCCTCCTGGGGAGATAACAACCTGCACCATCCGCTCAATCCTTGGATTGGTAAGTATGCACCGCACGACCAGGTCTGTGAGATTAGTTTTGAACACCACCATTACCCGGAGCGCGCCTTCTACATTATGGGGCGTGAGATGCAGCGACGCGTCAGGCTCTGCGCCGCCAGAGGTGTGGGTATTTGTGCGCTCACCTCCAGTTGGGGTCACCACCAGTCAAAGAGTTATCGCGTGCACCCCTCCCGCCAACTGCTCGGCGAACTCAACCTTTACCTGCTGGGGGAACTTATGAAAAACCCCGAGGCAAACCTGGAACGGGTTACAGCCCGCTATCTGCGCGGCCGTTATGGGAAAAAAGTTGCGGCGGAGAAAGAGCTTGTTGGTTTTTTGCTTGACTCGGAAGATATCGCTGCCCAGGCTATGAATGTCAAAGGAGTGCGAACGACTTCCGACGCCGAGCGCATCCCCACCGGATTCCATAACTTCTTCGGTTCCATCGTTCGCTACGCTGCGATGTATCCCCACTGGGAGAAACGCTTGTGGCCGAGCCAGGGTAACATCAAGCGCATTTTCCGCGACAAGGAGCGCAATGTAAAGCGCGCCGAACAGATAGTGCAGCGCATTGAAGCCCTAAAGAAGAATTTGCCCGCCCGCGCATACCAGGAATTCAGCACCTGCTTTGGGTGGCTACTCACAATGGCTCGTTCGTTCCGTGCAGCCCATATGCTTTTCTATACTATGTGGGCATTACGCGAGGGCGAACTTCAGCCGACCACGCATAAACTCGACCGCCTGCACGAAATTATCAAAGAATACAGCGAAATTCTGCCCTTGAATAGGGTGGAGCAGGTCTGGACAAGGGTTTAGAAGCCTTTCCTGATTTTTCCCGGCGTAAACATCGCAGGGCATATTGGTGCCTGAACATCTATCATCTCCTTAGGTCACAAACTGCTTGACAACCATCTCTGAATGTGCTAAAAAATCGGTGAACCCCGAACACGGCTTTGTTTCCGCGTTGAGGAGTTTCGAACCGTTGAAAGTCCCAAATAACCAGGTGGAGTTTGAAAAAATTAGTCTACCTATTATCGGCTATTGTTGTAATTGGAATCATCGTAGTTGCGTGGAAGCAAACCCGCCCTCCAGCACTTAGCCCTGAGCAAAAGAGGGGTCTGGATAGTTTCCTTAATAAATACCTTTCCGATAGGGGACTCACTGAGGAAGACATCAAACCAGTTGTAACCACCGGCGACCCGGCAGTTCCTCATCTCATTAAGGCCATCGGCAAGGTCCAGCCTTCTCAGCCTCTTATCGCTGTCCATTCCGATGTTAATATGGTGGATTGCCTGGCGCGGATTGGTACGCCCAAAGCGATTGATGGAATCTGTAAAATCCTGAAACACGAATATCCCGGCTATTACGGAATGGACCGTATGCAGGCAGCCGCTGCCCTGGTGCGACTGGGGGCGAAGCATAAAGCGTCTATCCTGCGTGAAGTTGTCGTTGAACATAAAGAATTAGTGGCTGGGCAAAGGTATCCAGAGATGCACGGTGACGAAATTTTTGTTCTGGAAAATGCTTTGAGAATGCTTGAGGCAGGCGAAGGCGCCAGAGACACCACCAACTTCGGTCCCGGGCCCGTTTTGGAATACGGCTTCCTTAAGAAGGGATATGAGTCGCCATTTGAAAAAATGGAAAAGGCCATGGAAGAAGCGAATAATCCATAGTAATATCTTCAGATAAA
The DNA here is from genome assembly GCA_001302825.1 of Planctomycetes bacterium DG_23. Lineage (GTDB taxonomy): Bacteria > Planctomycetota > DG-23 > DG-23 > DG-23 > DG-23. The sequence continues at coordinate 20,597 of LIZR01000049.1, forward strand.
TCCATATGTAGGGGGTTGAAATTGAAAGATTTACGGGTTGCGGCGGTTCAATTTGAACATAAACCTAATGACAAGGAGGCAAATCGCCGGAAAATCCGTCATTTTGCAGACGAGGCCGCGGCTAATAATGTTGAAATGACCATCTTTCCAGAATGCTGCATCACGGGATACTGGCACCTGCGGCATCTGGCGTTTGAGGAACTAACCACTTTGGCCGAAAGCATCCCTGACGATACCTCTACTCAATTCTTGCTGGATTTGTCGAAGAAATACAAAATGAACATTGGCGCGGGACTTGTGGAGAAAGCGGACGATGGAAAGCTTTACAATACATATGTGGTTGCAATGCCAGATGGAAAATGGGTAAGGCACAGAAAAATCCACGCCTTTATAAGTAAGCATATATCTTGCGGTTCTGAATATACGGTATTTGATACACCGCACGGGTGTCGCTGTGGGGTTCTCATTTGCTACGATAACAACATAGGTGAGAATGTCCGCATCACGGCACTTAAGGGAGCAGAAATTCTGTTGGCCCCGCACCAGACCGGGGGCTGCAAGAAAGAAAATATTTATGTTATGGGACTGGTGGACCGTAAATTATGGGAGAATCGTCATCAGGACCCAGAGGCAATTGAAGCAGAATTTCGCGGGCCCAAGGGCAGGGGATGGCTTATGCGCTGGTTGCCTACACGGGCGCATGATAATGGACTTTTTCTGGTCTTCAGTAACGGCGTGGGTGTGGATGATGATGAAATAAGAACCGGAAATGCGATGATCATAGACCCTTACGGCCGCATTATAAAAGAGACCTGGAAGGCCGATGATGATATGGTGGCTGCGGACCTGGATGCATCACTTCTGGAGCACTCTACTGGTAGGAGATGGATTAAGACCAGGCGGCCAGACTTATATGAACCATTAACCGTGCCCACCGGAATGGAACGAGATACCCGTTCAGTAAGATTTGATGAGGAAGGGATATAAGGCATTAAATGCAAAAGCGATAAGATGCCGTCTGGGAAAAAAGAGAATTACCAACTTCCCTATCCAATATAATCTACCGGCACTTAATTAAGAAAGGATGAAAACCTTTTGACAAAAGCACTTATTATAGGTATTGTTTTGTTTTTATTAATTGTGGGAGGCTGTGGCAAAAGTCAAAGGGAAAAAGACACAATCCCTGAAAGTAGTCTCGCCCCTGAAAAGCAGGAAAAAATAAGGAGGGTGCTTCGTGATGTGAGCTATATGGCCAAGGCAGCCCGAAAGTTATTTGCCAAAGAATACGGCAAAGATGGCGTGCCTTTTATGATTGAAAGAATATTGGAAATATATGAAACGGGCCCGGACTGGAAACATCCCCAGTTATATTCCATAGCCGGTAATCTCATCTTTTCTCTGGGAGAAATTGGCGATGAGCGCGCTCTTCCGGCTCTCAAATTGTGGCTTACCGATAAAAAATATCGTGTATTTCGCACCGAGGCTGCCTATGCTCTGGGAGAACTCGGAAATTCAGAAGCGATACAGCCTCTCTGGGAAGTATGGAAAGAGGAAAAGGGATACTTAGAAAAAGATGACGACGAAGGCCCCTGGCCTTTTGCCGGATACCATCCTTCCGGCGGTTATGTTCACGGCGTCCTTGCGGAAGTGGGCAAGGCACTTTTCAAATTAGGTGAGAAAAGTATAGTTGGAGAATTGATTGAAGCGGCCGAGATGTCCCGCGAGAGGTGGACGGGGGGCTATTGGCGCCTTCTTGAGGCGCTTACAGAAATCTCGGGCGAGCCACTTTCGCAATCTACCGACGAGATTGGATATTGGCAGAAATGGTGGCAGGAGAACAAGCCTAAGTATCAATAGTTCTCTTAATATTTGGATAAAGTCACCTATGGTGAGGCCTTACAGGCCGTTCTAAATGGGATTTGGCAAGAGCGTGATTTCTCAAGGCTACACCAGCGGTCCCGCGATGCTTGAAGAGGAAGGTGGATAGTATGCGAAGGATAGAGGAAATTTCTCGCTTCATCAGAAAAAAAATGAACGAAATGGATAGAAGTGGGATAGTGCTGGCGTTAAGCGGCGGCTTGGATTCCAGTGTCGTGACTGGTTTGTGCGTTAAGGCCGTGGGAAAAGGGAAAGTCACAGCGATGGTGATGTATGAAAAAGAGGCAAGCGAAGAAGCCTCAAAAAATGCAGAAACCATATCTGACTTCTTCGGCATAAAATTAGTAAAGATTGAGACATATCCAAACTCTTACGAGATATAGGAAGTTACGACTTCTTTGTTTCTAAACTCCCCACTAAAAAACTAAAAAGCTTTTTGATTAATTTTTATATTAAGGACTTAGTAAGGAGGGAAAAGTCTTTCAGTTTTTATTTAAAAGGAAGCAGGAATAAAACGATTTCCGCAGCAGCAGCAAATGCAATGATAAAACACAGGTTAAGGATGATTTTGATTTATTATTATGCCGAAAAAAACAATTTGCTCGTCGCCGGCGCGGCTAACAAGACCGAAGTCTTGACCGGACTATTTTCCAAGTTCGGGGTGGACAATTGTGCTGACATTATGCCCATTGCTCATCTCTATAGAACAGAGGTCATAGAGATAGCCAAAGAACTGAGGCTCCCCGAAGAAATAATATATAAGAAGTCGACCCCGGGGCTTCTTTTGGGAATAGGGGATAAGTATGAGGATATCACCGGTTTGAATTACGAAGAAGTCGATCTGATACTCAAGAATCTGGGCAAATCTTCAGAAGAAATTTCCAAAGACTTCGGGTTGGACATCAAAAAAGTGAACTTTGTTATGGATATGTATAAAAGTTCCGCGCACAAGAGAAATCCGAGTATGATGGTAGAATGATAGAGGAAAGAGTCAAAAATGCCCCTTATATTTAAGAAGAACGGCAACATAGCATCTCTTAAGAACACCCTTTCGGCTGAGGAGGAAACCATTGATTGAGAAACTCGCCATCAAAGGAGGCCCCCGGACTGTTCCCGAAGGAACTATCAAAAACTGGCCGCCCATCGATGATGTGGACCGCAAGATGGTTATGGCAGCGCTGGAAAGCCCCAAACTCACTTACGCCCAGAACTGCCGCAACCTTGAAGAAGAATTCGCAGCCTGGAACGGCAATCGCTTCTCCATTACCACCAATTCTGGCACGGCCGCCTTGCATATGGGGGTAGCGGCCTGCGGTTGTGGAGTCGGTGACGAAGTTATCGTGCCGGCCTATTCCTGGTCCTCCTCGGTTACTTGCGTGCTCCATCATAATGCCATTCCGGTGTTCGTGGACATCGACTTTGATACGATGAATATAGACCCGGACAAAATCGAAGAGGCGATTACTCCACGAACTAAGGCCATCATTGTTGTTCACCTGCATGGCCTTGCTGTAGATATGAAAAAGATTATGGATATTGCCCAGCGCCACGGCCTCAAGGTGATAGAGGATGCCTGTCAGGCCCACGGGGCGAAATTCAATGGCAAGAAGGTAGGCACCTGGGGCCACTCTGCCGCCTTCAGTTTCAATCAGAACAAGTGTCTATGCTCGGGCGAAGGCGGAATGTTCGTGACCGATGATGAAGAGATCCTCGCTCAGGCAAAAAAACTTTGGTCTTTTGGAGAAACTCGCACCCCCCTCGAAGACCGTGACTATCACGCCTATGCTTTAGGATGGATGTATCGCAATAGCGAAATCATCGCGGCCTTTGGCCGCGCGCAATTAACCAAATTAGACCCTTACCTGGACACACAGAAGAAAAATGCCCAGCGGCTGGCCGAGTGCCTAAAAGACATACCTCACTTAATCCTACCTACCGAGCCGGATGGTTTTGAACATAACTGGTATAATTACACCGTCCGATTTGATATGGAGGCATTGGGACACGCGGACGATGCCGCGGCATTTCGCGATAAAATTCTGCGCGCCCTTCAGGCTGAAGGGGCGGGGGTAAGCGTGTGGCAAAAATTCATCCTGCCGGCGATGACCGTGTTTCAGGCCAAAAACTCCTACGGCAAGGGCTGTCCCTGGAGCTGCCCCCACGCCGAAAGCGTTGATTACTCCCCAGAGAGATTTCCTATGGCCGAGAAACACTGTGACTGGCACATCGGAATGACCACTCCCCTGCGCGCACCCAATGGCCCCGAGGTGGCCGAACTCGTTGCCCAGGCCATTCGCAAGGTTATGGAGAACCTTGACCAATTTGAGGATATAAAATAGGGAAGAGGCATTGGCTCTCAAGGTAGGCTTTGCAGAAACCGATATCACACCTCCGGTGGGCACCCATAAGATTGGTTGGAAAAAAGATATCGTTTCTGACCGAGTATTGGACCCGCTCTTCGCCCGCACTGCGGTTCTGGAGTGTGCGGGAGAAAAAGTTGCCTTTGTTCAACTGGACACCCTTAGTATTCGCTGGTCTCAAGTCTCCGATATCCGCCAGAGGATTGCTCAAATGTACGCCTTTCCAGCCCGCAGCATAATGGTCGCCGCCACGCACAACCACGCAGGACCGGCCGTAGCAAACGCTGGAGATGTGAAGCGGGACGATGCTTACATCCAGAGCTTGGTCACCAAAGTCGTCTTTATGTTCGGCCAGGTCCTCACCAATATGCAGGAGGCCGAGATAGGCTTCGGAAACAGCTTCGAATTTGATGTGGCTTACAACCGAAGGGTGATTATGAGAGACGGGACTGTCCGCACCCACGGAAAATTTACAGCCCCGGGAGCTCTATGTATAGAGGGGCCTATAGACCCTGAGTTGGCTGTTATGGTAGCGCGTACCAAAGCAGGCAAATTGCTTGGCGCCATAGTCAATTTTACCTGTCATCCCACGCACCACGGTAGTGAAGGAGCGCTTTCTGCAGGTTTTCCCGGCGTTCTGGCAATGCAAATGAAATCCCGGGGATGTTTGGTGACGCTTTACCTCAACGGCGCCTCCGGCAATATTACCCATATTGACCCGCGCCGACCGGCTCTCCGCAAGTCCAAAGAGGAAATCGGTGCTATCCTTGCCGACGATGTCAGCAGCATTCTGGCAAGAATGGAATACCGAACTGAAGTAAAACTCGGCTCCCGCTCAAAGACCATTCAATTGCCTTTCCGAAAAATCACAGAAAAAGAAATTAAGGGGACAGCAAAAGGCGCTCAGCGTTTTATCGACTCCGCTATATATGACCGCGAGATTCCCCGCCAGATAGAACGCATACGCAGAATGGGTACCCAGCCCGCAGAGGTGCAGGTAATATTCGTGGATGAATATGCCTTTGTGGCCATTCCGGCAGAGTATTTCGTGCAGCACGGCCTGCGTATTAAGGAAAAATCCCATCCCCGGCATGCGCTCATCGTCGGACATGCTAATGGTATGGTGGGGTATGTGCCGCATAAGGAGGCCTTCCTGCGCGGCGGATACGAAACCACCTTTTGTGGAAGTAGCCGTCTGGCCCCCGAGGCCGGCGATATGCTCGCAGACTGTGCTATTGAACTCCTGCACCAAGGGGTCTAAGCGTGAAAATCTCTATGATGACCTACACTATGGCTCGCGGCCTCAAAGAAGGCGAAAAGTTTGATCTTAAAGCCTTTTGCGAATTTACCCGCCAGTTAAATCTTGATGCTATAGACTGGGTGACAACATATGGCTACGAGCCTCAAGAGATTCGCAAGATTACAGATGATTACAGATTGAAAAATATCTGCTATACCTTTCAGTGCGACCTTAATTATCCCACGGCCGCCGAGCGCGCCTCTGGCAGAGACCAATTCAAAAGGGGCGTGGAAACTGCCCTCATCCTCGGAGCCGATAAGATTATGTTACCGGTCAAAGGAAAGCCAGAACTTAGCCGCGAGCAGAGCTTCCGCAATGTCGTCTCTGGACTGCAAGAGGTCATTGAGTTTGCCCGCAATCTCGCTGTGGTGGTTACGGTGGAGCATTTTCCAGCGCCCACCAGCCCTTTTATTACTTCGAAAGATTTAAACCGAGCTGTGAAGGAAGTGCCAGGGCTTCGTATCACCTACGATAACGGGAATGTGACCACGGGCGGAGAAACCGCCGCCGAAGGCTTCCGCAGAAGCGCCGAGTATATCGTGCATGTGCATTTTAAGGATTTCGCTATATGTTCTGAGGATGCCCCGGGAGCGAGACCCTGTCTTGATGGCAAATATCGCCGTGCGGTGCTGGTGGGCGATGGCGATGTGGACCAGGTGGAGGCCCTGCGGGCTATGAAGGCATTCGGCTACGCCGGCTATATTAACTTTGAGTACGAAGGCCGCGAATATACCCCTCGTGAAGCAACCATAGAAGGCGTCCGCAGGATGCGGAAGATGCTGGCTTCGCTCGACTCATCCGCGCCTTAGCCAGAAAACTGCGCAGGAAAAGGAGTTTCTACTATGCGCAAAGTTCGCATAGGAGTGATTAAAGCCGAGCCGGTGAAATGGAACAAACGCAAAAATTGGAATACTTTGGACCGTCTTGTTCGCAAAGCCGCCCGTGGTGGGGCGAAGTTGGTCATTACCCCGGAGTGCTTTCTCGACGGGTATGTGGCTTCTGACAAACGCTCGACGCAGGAAAAATTTCGCCGCATAGCCGAACGCGGCGCGAAGGGCACTTATATCAAAAAAGCCAGTGCGCTCGCTAAGCAACTCGGCCTCTACTTCGTGGTAGGCTTTACAGATACTCCTGACGGGAAGACTTTCTATAACGCAGCCTACCTGTTTGACCCCAAAGGTCGCATAGCCGGAAAATACTACAAGATTCATATCGGCGCCAGATACACCCCCGGTAATGCGCTGCCCGTCTTCGATACATCATTCGGCCGAGTGGGAATCCTCATTTGTGCTGACCGCCGCTGGCCTGAGAATACACGCATTCTCGCACTAAAAGGCGCCGAGGTAATTCTAATCCCTTCCTACGGTATGTGGCACGAGGCCAATGAGTGCTGGATGCGCACACGGGGCTATGAGAACGGCGTCTATATATGTTTTGCCCATCCCAAGGTGGCCTTCGTTGTAAACCCCAAGGGTAATGTTGAGGCAAAACTGATGGGCAGTGTAGATGATGTGTTACTTCACGACCTCGACACAGTAACACACGCTCATCTCAACCAGCGTCGGCCGGACCTCTACCAAACACTGACCGAACCTCTATCGTAGTCTTGTCAGGGCTGACGCCAAACTTCTGCTATTTCTTAATCTTCGGCAAGTCGAAGATGGCAACCATATAGCCTTTATCTCTGGTCGTTCCCGATACAGCAAGAGCCGCAGTCGCCTGGTGGTCTGCGGATGCGAGAAAGAGCATTTGGTCGCCGCGGAGGTAGCCCTGCTTGGGGCCGAGGGTGAGTGTGGTAAGATGTTCGCCGGTTGCGCCAGAGAAGATGAGTACACCGTGCACCGGCTTTTTGCCCACGATAGTGGGAAGGGCACAGGCGATTTCCCTTGCGCCATCGCCATCCAGGTCACTCAAGAGGGTAACCGGAGCGCCGAAGCCCACATCACCAGGAAGTTCGCGGCGTTCGCCCGTTTTTGCATCAACGGCTATCCTGCGCGGCCCGCCGGGAAGGCTGCTGCCGGCCACCTGCCAGATTTGTGTTCCGTCAGCCCCAGAGTAAAGAGCGAGGTAACTCACATCCTTGTTCACATCAGCACCCATATTGTTGGTTATGATGAGGTCCGGCGTTCCCTCGCTATTTAGGTCGCCGGGCGAGGCAAAAAAAATCGTCCCCACAACTATGTCTCGTTTCACCGGAACTCGGCGCAGCGCAGTGAAGTCTTTGCCCGAAAGGAAAATCCACTCTGATTTCTCTTGGTCTCTGGACCCCACCAGATAATCATCGATGCCGTCACCATTCAAATCCGGGAAGCTCGGTACAAGCCACTCTTGCCAGACAAGTTTGGGATCAACTTGCAGAAGATTTTCTTTCTTGAGCGTTTCCGAAAGGTCCTTGGCCGAAAGTGCGCGCACGCCTAACTCGTACCCATAAATAAAAACAAGGTCATCCACACCATCGCCAGTCACATCATAGACTCGGACAGGCGTAAAGGTGCGACCTGTCTCAGCCCGGAGAATGCGCAAGCCATCCCTGCCCGAAAATATGAAGGCCTCCTTGTCCGACCAATCGTTGCGCACAAATATCTCCGGAATGCCATCGCCATTCTGGTCGCCGATGAGAGCAAAATCTTTCAGTGTATAGCCCGGCTCCCCGGCCGCCTGGGCGGCCTTGCCGACCAGTGCCTTCACCTGCCAGATTTCTTCACCGTCCTTGCCTGAATAGGCGGCAAAAGAGCCCGGATATTTGCCGCTTCCCACCAGAAGGTCCGTGTAGCCATCGTTATTGATGTCACCAAGTTCACCCAGCCCGCCAGTCACCCAGCGCCTGTAAAGCCCCGGCGCAGAAGGTAAGTATCCATCGGTATGGATTATGAGACGGGCGCCGCCCACGGCGCCACCTTTTTCCACTTCGCCCCTTTTGCCACAACCAAATGATACGGCCAAGGCAATAAATAGAATCACCAGGCCCCAGCGAGTCAAGGATTGTCTCACTTCTCCACTCCTTTCAGAAACTGCCACTAAACTCCATTTCCAAAAATGATAACAGTAAAGGAAGGGAAGGACAAGGGTGAAACTCTGAGGTCGATTACTCAAAGTGCAGAAGTGAGCCCCGAGATTCCTCTTGCGAGCACAGCAAAGTCTCAGATATAATGGAGCGAAATTTCAAAGCAACTATAATACTGCAACTATTCGCATTCAGGAAAGGCCTTTTGAAGATGCGCATATCCAGTATTCAACTTGAGATAAAGGAGAGGCCCAAGTCTGAAACCCTGAAGTGGGTGCTGAAGCTTATTGAGAAGGCGCCAAGAAGCGACCTAATTCTTTTGCCTGAGATTTGGCCTATAGGATATTTCTCTTTTTCCCGCTACCTAAGTGAATCCGAGCCCCAGGACGGCCCTACGGTTAAGGCCTTACAAAAAAAGGCCGTGGAGTTGAAGTGCCATATCTTCACGGGAAGTTTTGTTGAGCGAGAGGGCGAGCGTCTTTATAATACCAGCCTCTTGCTTGATCCAGAGGGCAATATCATCGCCAAGTATCGCAAAATCCATCTGTTCGGCTACGGGTCTGAAGAAAAGCACCTGCTTGAGCGCGGGCGGGAAGTGGCTACGGCCGAGACCCCCTGGGGCCTTGCCGGACTTTCTACTTGCTACGATCTGCGCTTCCCGGAACTCTACAGAAAAATGGTCGACCAGGGGGCCAAAGTTTTCCTGGTCGCCTCCGCCTGGCCTCTGGCTCGGCTTGATGCCTGGGTTTTGTTCAACCGGGCCAGAGCACTTGAGAATCTCGCCTTTCTATTCTCCTGCAATTGTGCCGGAACGAACCAGAGCCACCAATTCGCCGGCCACAGTATGTTCGTGGACCCATTGGGTAAGGTCATCTGTGAGGCCGGCGAAAAGGAGGAGATTGTCACCAAGGAAGTGGAAATAACTATGGTCGAGCAAGTGCGCAAAGATTTCAGCGCACTCGAAGACAGAATGTTAAAGTAGGAGGATGGCGAGTTGAAAGAGCATAAGGAATTCTACCAGGTAGACCTTTCATCCGGCTGGGAGAATGTTCCCGACTATCCGGAAGGCGTCAAACAAAAGGTGCTTTCCGGCTATTTGGATGAGAAGAACAAGACAGGTACGCGCACACGACTGCTTCGTTTCGAACCAGGTGCCTTTACTACTGAGATTTTTGCACACGATTACTGGGAGGAAGTTTTTCAGATTTCGGGCACACTGACCACCCACGGCGAAACTTTCGGCCCGATGACCTATGCCTGCCGGCCTCCCCATATCAAACACGGCCCATTCAGTAGCAAGGAAGGGTGCCTCTTACTGGAAATACATTATTTCGAACCTCAAGACCCAGAGTGTGATTGAAAAACTTCCTCAATAAGTGCAGCCGGGAGCGGAGTGCGAATTATATGTTGTGACTGAGGAGGGCGTCATCGCTATTTTAGAATTATCCCTAACCACTGATTCGGGCCAAATTCCCTTAAAGTTTGCAGTAAATCGTATGGTGAACCTTGGATATGCGGGCCGGGATCTCGCTTCAGTAAGAGCCCATATCAAAGAACTTGAGCGGGAAGGTATCCCGGCTCCTCCCTCAGTGCCTATGTTCTTTCCCGTCCTTAAAGAGAATATTACCACCGGAAACCATATTGAAGTGGTAAGCGAAAAGACTTCCGGCGAAGCAGAATTTGTTCTGCTTCTTACAGAGAATGGCACCTATGTGGGCGTGGGTAGCGACCACACGGACCGCGCTCTGGAAAGCAAGAATATGCTCAATTCTAAGCAGATTTGCCCTAATGTGCTTTCCAAAGAGGTATGGGATTACCAGGATGTGAAAGGCCATTGGGACAGTATCCTCATCCGTAGTTGGGTAAGACCTGCGCCAGATGAAGATGAGATTTTGTATCAGGAGGCGCTTCTGGCTGCCATCTTGTCACCGCCCGATATTATCGGCCTTGTAAAATCGAAAATCCTGGATGGCGAGCATAATAACCTGGTAATATTTTCTGGAACCGTTCCCGTGCTTGGCGGGCAAACTATTTGCGGGAGCCATTTCCACTCGGCCCTTATAGACCCACTTCTAAAGAGAAGCCTGACTTGTACCTATGAGATTGTGAAACTCGGCTATCTCGGCCCCCTCGCCAAATCTCATAATTCGGATTCATAACTTCTTCCGCACGACATCCAGGATTTCTACCGTGTGGCGGCGGACCTCACCCCGGAAAGCAGGAAATTTGGCCATATCAGCCTTGGCTTTCTCTCGTTGGGGAGACTCAAGTGCTGCACGAAGGTCTTCCAGCGTAGCGAATGTAAGCCGGGTCATCATAAAAAAATTTTTGCTTTCTACATTGCGATGCACTTCCACACGCCGGATTTTGGGGAAGGTCCAGACGATGGGGAGGTGTTCGCTCACATAATAATCCAGAAACAAATCCGGGTTTTCACATCTGCCCTCGTAAATCACCAGGTATGCGTAACTCATTGGTTCTCCTCGGTCGGAAGATAATCGTGCAGGTCGATTTCTCCCCAGCGCTTTGGCCAGGCCCGTTCGTAATTCTTTCTCTCCTTGGCCCGGTAGGGGACTGGTTTGGTGGCATCAATTCCCCATTTGCCCACCACACAGGGGAAGCGGCTTTCGGCCGTTTCGGCAGAAGCCTCAATCACCGGCCGAGCAGTGGGGTCAAAGGGAAAGCCGCGTGCCTTCCCCACGGTTATAATATGTTTGGTTGGGTCCACGCGCGTAGCCAAGGCGTAGTGCACATCCCGGTAGTCATAGATATTAATATCCGGGTCCACGGCAATTACCATTTTGGTGTTGAGCCAGGGCGAACCCATAACGGCCATCAAGGCATCGGTAACCTGTCCGTCCATCGCCGGCTCCATCTGGACGATGACCGAAAGTGAACCGCCGCCCTGGGGGAAATGCACATCATTGACTTTGAGCCCCATCGCACACAGCCGCTCATAGATAATGGCCTCGTGAAACAGCCGGGGCATTTCCTGATGGTCGGTGAAAGGCGTCATCTGGTGGTTTCGATAGACCGGATTTTTGCTCATAGTGATAGCGGTGACCTCAAATACCGGCTGCTGGGTCGCATAGGGCGTATAGAGCATCGTGGGGCCGGGAGAAGGGCCATCCTGTGCCGTACGAGTTGGATTGACATATCCCTCAATAACGATGGAGGCCTCCACCGGCACCACCAGGTCGATGGTCTTGCACCTGGTCACCACGCCTACTTCACCTGTAACGGCTTCAAAGAGTTCAAATTCCCACCAGCCTGAATGGGGATACGAGTAGCAGCCGACCAACTCCCAGCCCGGATGGGTTCCAATCACAATGGCCTGAGGCATCTTGGTTCCAGCCGTCCGGTGTTTGGCAAGAATCCGATTCGCCGTCGCCGTTACAAAGGACGCTACCATCTCGTTA
>LIZR01000050.1 GCA_001302825.1 Planctomycetes bacterium DG_23
GGTTTTGCCCGGATGCGGGAAATTATGGAGCGTTCCTCCCTTCGGGCGGAGGCCTTCAATATTTTCCTTCCGGGAGATTTGAAGGTGACCGGGACTGAGGTGGATTTCAAACGCCTGATGGATTATGCGACACTTTGCATCCAGCGAGCACCCACTTTAGGAGGAGAGGTAATTGTCTTTGGTAGCGGCGGTGCCCGCAGCGTCCCGGAGGGGTTTTCCCGTGATGAAGCCAAAAAGCAGATTATTCACTTTCTTCAGGAAGTGGGCACGGTTGCCCAGGAATGTGGGATTAAGATTGCCGTGGAGCCTTTGCGCAAAGAAGAAAGCAATATCATAAATTCGGTTTCTGAGGGAATGGAATTTGTCCAGGGCGCGGAGCATCCGGCAGTGGGGATACTGGCCGATGTCTATCATATGGAGAGCGAAAAGGAGCCTCTGGACAATATCCTTTCCTGCGGGGATAGCCTTTTGCACATCCATATAGCCGACCCTGCCCAGCGCCGTGCCCCGGGCCGGGGAGAATATGATTTTGGTCCCTTTTTCGCCAGACTTAAAAGCGTTGGCTATGACCGTCGTATTTCCATTGAATGTAAATGGGAAGATTTTGAGACGGAGGCCAAGACGGCAGTTCAATTTGTAAAAGAGGCGTGGGAGAAGGCTTAATTTTCGGCGTGGACTTTTATGGGGCGATTAGCCGGCGCATAAATTTTATTGCCTGGGGAAAGGCCGTCTCCGGCGCGGGCAGTTCCGGATGCCAGCGTTTTTCCCATTCGAAAGAAAGCCAACCATCGTAACCCATATCCTTTAGCAAATTCATCGCCTCTTGAAGCGGCACATCGCCCTCGCCCAGAAGTGTGAGCGTGTGTTTGTTCTCTTTATGCAATTTGGCATCTTTAATATGAATATGCCTCACATAAGGCCCCAGACTCTGCGCCGTCTGCTCTATCGGCTCGCCCAGGCGAAAAGGATGCAGCACATCCCAGAGAACACCGAGGCCAGGACTCGCCACCGGCTCTACGACCTCAAGAACATCTTCGGCAAGGATGAAACTATCGTGGGTTTCGAGAACAAAGGTTATGCCTTCCTTTGCGGCGGCCTCGGACAGGATTTTGAGGCTATTCCGCACCCAGGCAGCGCATTCCATGCGGTCTACGCCTTCGGGGATATTCCCACCGAAGATGCGGATCAAAGATGAGCCTAAGGCCTTGGCTACAGGTATATGGGAGAGGGCTGAGTCAATATTATCCTGGCGCTTCTGAGGCTCCGGCGAACTGAATCGGGAAGACATGGACAAGCAGGCAACTTCCAGGCCGGCCTTTTCAAGACGGCTGCGGGTCTCTTCAATTTTTGGCGGAGAAAATTCGGGCAATTTGGTAATATCCGACTCTCCGGCTATACCCCGAATCTCCACCCCCTGGTAACCAAAAGAAGAAAGATTTTGGATGACCTGCTCCAAAGACCACTCAGGACACCCCAATGTGCTTGCAGCAAGTTTCATAAGTCTCTCCTTTTTCCCAAATCAGGGCAGTCGCTCTTGAAAATGCCGCACGGTCAGAAATCCCGGGGGGTATTCTTCAGCAAACTCTTCAAAAAGGTCGAGCAAATCTTTCTGGAAGGTTATGTAGATTATCTGCCAGCCTGCATCCGAGAGTTTGACTAAGGCCCGAATCAGTTCTCTTTTTCGCATATCATCGCAGTTGGTGAAGGGGTCATCTAAAAGAAGAAAGGCCGGCTCGTCCTGGAAAATCCTCTTGACCAGGCTCAAACGAATGGCCAGATAAAGTTGGGTCCTCGCTCCGGTGCCCAACTCTTCCACGGAAAATTCCTTGCCGGTGTTCCTGCGCACAGTTATCTTTCCCTCGTGAAGATAAACTTTTTCGTAATATCCAGCGGTAATCTCAGCGAGCAAGGCGCTTGCCGAGTCGCGGCCTTGCTCAATTATGCTATTGACCAGAGCGTCTTGCTGTTGAGCCAGGCCTTCTATTATGTTTATGGCTAAAAGAGCGGCCTTTCGCTTGAGTTCATATTGAGCAAGTCTTCCGGAGGTTTCTTGAATCTTGAACCAGACATCTTCCGGAGAGCGGCACCCCAATTCTATGAGCGGGTCGCGCATCTGGCCAATTTCTCTCGTGAGCCTTTCAATTTCGCTTTCGATGGAGGATTTTTGAATTCTTTGGCGCTCATATTCCTCTTCGTTCCACTCCCCTTCTGCCTCCGCAAAGGGACGAAGTAACGAAACCCTATGTTCCCACTTGCTTTCATCATTCGTCTGGAGCAAAAGATCAATCTGTTTTAAGAGCGAATCTTTATCACTTTCAAGACGCCTTCGCTCGCTGACCTTTTCCTCCAGGTCCTCTAAACTTGGACAATTTGTGCTTTTGCTTACCGGTTCTATCAAGCCTTTTGATTCCTGCAAGGCCTTTTCGGACTCTTCTAAACTTAATTTCAGCCCCTTTAGTCTTTTTTCCATAGTTTCCAATTGGCCGCTTAAAGACGAAACCTCACCCCTTGCCCTTTCGGTTTCCAGCCGGCCTTCTTCAATCCACTGGTTCACCTCTTCAGGTTGTTTTTTCTCTCCAAGCGTTCTTCTAAAGATTTCTGATAGTTCGCTTGCTTTTTTTTGGAGTTTGTTCTCCAAATGCTTGGTCCACAAGTAGAGAATTGTTGCGAAAACTAAGGCCGCGAAAAGAAAAGGAGTGACCCGAAGGGCGCCCAATACAAGAGAAATTATGGCCCCTGAGCCTGTAAGCAGGATGAAAAGCCAAAACAAAGGCCGCCAGGCAACAAATCGCTCGGCCTTTCTCTTCAGAGCGTTAAACTGCGAGAGGTTTTCTTCCATATCCGGCAATATGCTGGCTTCCTGTTTCCTCCAGTGGTCAATTTGCCTGTTCTTCTCATTTAGTTTTTCCTTGAGAGAAGAAATATGCTCTTGGACTTCGCCAATTTGCGCACTTAGACCATCTTTCCTGGTGTGCTCTCTGGCTATTTTCTTGTTTGCTTCGCTCCAGACCTCAAGGTCCGCGTCGCTATATTTCCGATGGTCCTCTAAGGCTTGAAGCGCCTCATCATATTTTCTCTCGAGGGCCACTGCTTTGCGGTAGTCTTCTTTTTTTCTGGCGGCTTCCAGTTCCTGCAGTTTCGCAGCCACCAAACGCACCTTTTTCTCCAACTTCGCTCTTTCCAGTTGCAACCTCACAAGTCCTTCTGCCTTTGGTTTTACCTGGGTAAGATTTGTGAGGTTCTTTCTTAGGTGCTCGACCTCTTCTTTTAACCGCCGGCCCTGCCGACTCACCCAGTCATTTTTTTGCGGGGTTATGCCCACCTCATCTCTTATTGTTTCTATGACCTTGAGCAAGCCCCCGGCCATACCCGACAGATTCTCCTTAATAATTTCCCACAGTCTTTCTTCGCTATGAAAAGCAGTTTCTCCTTCCCGTATGACCAGAAGGTTGGGAACATAAATAGCAGGAAGATTCTTGAGCCGTTCAAGGCTTGCTCCCTCGGGGAACGAAAATTCCCTTCCCTGGCTTTCCACCTGGATGCGGACTTCTTTACCCGCGTCTTTGTAACGGCCCAAGGCACGCGGGTATTGTTGTTTGACTCTTCCGGAAAAAAGCGCATCAAGTATCGCATCCAAGAGCATGGTTTTGCCGCTATCATTATCCCCGCGAATAACGGTAAGCCTTGTAGGCTCAATTTCAAAATCCTCAATTGCGGCGAACCTGCGTATATCTATTTTTTTTATATGCACTCTATCTGCTCCACGCTTCGCCAAACGCTTTAAGGCCGAGTTCCAGGGCCTTTTGCCGCGCTTCCTCCGCTTCTTCGCTTTCGATTCTGGCAACAAATTCTTTCACCAAGGGATTTTCCTCCAGGAGTTCTTGGTAACTTATGGTTTTATTTTGCAATCTGAAGGCTGCAAATTCCTGGGAGAATTTTTGAGTTAAGTTTTCGAGACTTGCTCGAAGTTCCTGGTCCGATATTGAGGAAAACCCCAGAAGTTCGATATTGACCGAGGCGTATCTATCCTCAGACTTCTCCAGAAACGCCTCAATCTCGGAAAGGGTTTTCTCTTCTGCGGCAGGAGTTAGCCAGAAGTTTCGAGTTAAGTTATACCTTCCTATGGGAACCGCAGTCCCAGAGACCTGGCAGGCCCCGCCCTCTTCAGGAACCGAGACTCTGGCCACTTTTCTTTTGCCCAGATCCGAGACGGCTATCGCAGAGGGCGAGCCCGGATAACATATCGTCAACCCTTTTTTCTCGATGAGCCTGAAGGAGTTATGAAAATGGCCCAAAGCGACATAAGAAAAGTCCCGTCCTTCCAAATCTACAGGAAGTATGGGAAAATATTCTTCAGTTCGCTCCTTGACCTCTTCCGGTATGTAGGAAAAATCCTCATCAAAATAAGTGCCGTGGGCGATGAGCATGGCGCTATCTTCCCCGGTCTCATATTCGGCCAGGGCTTGAGCCATACGGGAGCCTCGTTCGAAGGGAACGGCGACGATCCTTATTCCCTCCTCGAATTCTGTGAGAGAAAAAGGGCGGTGGCTGAGAATCTTCGCATTCTTGCCATAGTAATCTTCTTGGCTTAACTCCGCATCGTGGTTTCCGGGAATAATGAGGACTCGAACTTGCGGATGGCTATCGAAGATTGCCCTTGTCTGGGGAGCAAGAACACGAGCCGCATTATTGCTATCAAATAAATCTCCCGCAATAATAAGCGACGCGCCGGCTTTTTCTGCCTTTTCCACAATCCAGGCCAGGACTTCCAGCCTTTCTTTTGCTTCCTCTTTGAGATGAAGGTCTGCTGTATGAAAAAATAGCGGCATTTTTCTCCTTTTTATTCTTTATCAGGCCGTCCCCGGCCCACAATCCTCAGCCACCCTTTTTCCAACCTCAAGTCTTCAATTTCCACTTCTTCGAAGACATTCTCGAGCCGGACCCGTTCGACCTCGGAGATTGCACTCTTGAAGAAGCGCCGAGGTATAGGTAAAGCACCGGCCTTCAATTCGTCAACCTCAATGACGAAACCCTGTGCCATTTTGCTGAGGCGACAGTGGGCGGAAATGACAGTATCTAACGGCAAAATGCCCAGTTTAACGGCAAGGATAATTTTGCCCAGTTCTTTTTGGCTACTCTGGGGGGGAAGAAAGTGAACCTGAGGACTTCCGCCTGAAAAGGGCAGATAGTCCGCAGCGCCTGGCAAGTCTTGCCAAGCGTTTGCGGCCAGGAAACAGTTGAGTTCATCTTCTTGTATTTCCAGTTGGAATTCCTCGCCCTGGTTCGCGAGGCTGGCAACTTCAAGTAAGTGCTGAAGAAAGTGCCCTGCCCTATTTTGGAGTTCTTCCTGCGGCAGGCTGGAGTAATCCTTATAAAAGGAAGGCCGGTGGCCTAAAAGCAAAAGGCCGGCAAGAATGGTGAGCAAGATTAATAGGCTAATGCTTAAAAATATATATAAACCTTTATGGCGTAAGAAGTTACGCATAGCAACTTTCCTGTAGCAGCATCACCATATGAGAATGCTCATACCGAGAATTTCACAGACAGAGGAGTCGTCAAAATAATAACAGGAAGGCCTTCGCCCGTCAAGTTTCAAAACCTGCTTGACAAAATGGAGCAAATGACGATAAAATTAATAGGTAAGTGAGGTGCGCAAATGAAAAAGCCTTTTAGTTTTGTAATAATCGGATTCTGGATTGCAGTTATGGGGATTTACTTCAAGCAAAAAGTATTGCCGGACCTTATCCCCCCTCCCCCTCCCAGTTACAAAGCCTATTTTGCCCAGAGGCGGCAAAGTGAATACATACGGATGAAAATCCTTTTGAGAGAAGTTTCCGTGGGCACTTCTGAAACGGCCCTTCTACCGCGTGAAGATGGCTCTTATGTCCTATATAACCGAACCTCAGCGCAATTAAGCATCTTGCGTCATCGGGTAGAGGTATTGGCCGAGGCTTCCATCCTTATCGACGCCAAGCGCAGTCTGAAGGCGCTAAAATTCACCTTTCACTCGCCCGTTCTTACGGTCGAGGCGGAAGGCGAAGTACTTGGAGATGAACTTCGCTTAAATATAACCCATGGCACAGAAACCTTCGCAAGTGCCCTACCCTACCCGAGAGGGGAACTGGTGATGTCCGACCTTTCCCCTCTGGTAGGGATTTCTCGGCTCTGGCCCGGCCAGGAGTGGCAAATACAGATTTTTAATCCTCTTGCAATGTCCTTTGAGCGGGCAAAGGTAAAGGTGGTGGGAAAGGAAGAAATTCTCTGGCAGGGCGAGATGGTCCCCGCGTGGGTGCTGGATATAAATTATCAAAATCAGAGGCTTTCTGTGTGGATTGACGAAGATGGAAAATTACTGCGAGAGGAGACCGCCTACGGTGTTGTGTTGGTAAGGGAGGAAAGTGAAAAGGACGAGGCCGCCCTGGCGAGGATCAGAGAGGAAGTGGAAGGTCTCTGGCCGTCTGAATGAAGACCTGACGGTTTATTTCTGACCATATCAAGAGGCTTCAGTTGATAGAACTCGAGGGTGTAACCAAGCGTTTCGGAGAAAAGGTGGCTGTGGATAATTTAACCCTTTCTGTGCCCGGGGGGGAACTTTTTGCCTTTTTAGGTCCTAACGGCGCAGGAAAGACTACTACCATAAAGATGCTGGCCGGGCTTCTGAAACCTACCTCGGGCAGGATAGCCATCGCCGGCCACAATCTGGACGGAGAAAGTCTGGAGGCAAAAAGGATAATGAGTTATGTCCCTGACCAACCCTATTTATATGAGCGGCTTTCCGGCAGGGAATTTCTGAATCTGGTAGGCGACCTCTATGGAATGCCACGCGAAAAATCAAATGCAGAAATTGCACGGCTATGTGAACTTTTTGAGATGGAAGAATACCTGGATGAATTTGCCGAGAATTATTCTCACGGAATGAAGCAGCGTGTGGTTCTGAGTGCGGCACTCCTTCACGAACCTCAGGTCATCGTCATTGATGAGCCTATGGTAGGCCTCGACCCCAAAAGCGCCCGGTTGGTCAAAGACATACTGCTAAAGCGGGTAAGTGCCGGGGTAACCGTCTTTATGTCCACCCATACTCTGGCGGTGGCCGAGGAACTTGCCGATAGAATAGGCATTATCAATAAGGGCAAACTCGTCGCCCTGGGCACTCTAAATGAACTGAAATCTTTCGGTGGTGCCAGTGCCGAGGCCCTTGAGGAAATCTTCCTTGCCCTTACCGAAGAAGAGCCATAACTCCCGCAACTCATACCGATAAATAGGAAGTGTGCTTTTCGGGCCGCATCAATTTCTCTTCTGCGACGCAAGAGATGCCTTCGGCCATTTTACTTTCCCTTTTTCAAGGTGAGGGAAGAACCGCGCCTAAGGCCCAAGTCTTTTTCGGCACTTCCCTCTCTCAGGGCGATTTCCAGGAAGCCGGCACTTCCTATGAGGGCAATGGGCTGGCCAGGGGGAGCCTGGGCATAATATGCACTGAGGCCCTGAATGAGGTGACCTTTGCAATCAACCGTTATTTTTAAGAGGTCATCTCCAAAAGTTGATTTGAGAAGTTCTGCATCCATATTGCTTATGGCGTTGCCAAAATGGTCTATGTAGATAATCTCGCCGGTCAAGGTATTTCTCTCCATTTGAGGATGGGGCCAGGAAAGTCTGGTTATCTCAGACACCCTGGCGCCGAGTTTGTCTAAATCAAGCCCCTGCGCAAGATGAGCGGCTACCGGAGCAAATACATCCCGGCCGTGGAAAGTGGCGCTAATCTTTTCCAGAAAGTACCTTCTTTCCTCCACCGAGGCCGATTCCACAACTCGCTCCCGCTCACAAACCAGGGTGAGAAGCCCATTATCCGGGGCAAGGAAGCGATGAGATTGGGTCTCTAAGGCGATGATGCGCCGCTTTCCCCCCACTCCAGGGTCAACCACCGAGCAAAAAACGCTGCCTTCAGGAAAGTAAGGGTAGGCGCTGGCAAGGACTAACGCTGCCCCCAGGACATCCTGCGGCCGGATTTCGTGAGTTATATCTATAATACTGGCCTTCGGATTTATCCCCGCAATTACGCCTTTCATAATCCCCACATAGGGGTCCTTGAGGCCAAAATCGGTGAGAAGAGCAATTAAATTCGCTTCAGTCATCGCCGTTACACCTTCCTTCGCGCAGAGCATTATTCCAGCAAGTCGTAAAGCACCGCGCCCTGAGAGTGGATGGGAGGCTGGATGCCCAGCAGATGACAAAAAGTGGGGACCAGGTCCACCAGTCTGGCGTAACTCAGTTGCTGATAGTCACGCTCAAAACTTCTTCTTACGCCCGGGCCAGCCATCATAAGTAGTGCCAGATTGCTGGATAAATCGGTCTCCGTGGTGGGTATTTGCGGGCCGTGATGAGCACCGGAGGCAGTCCCAATAGTCACATCTCCTTTGGTGGCTCCCCAGGAAAAACCGGAGTTATAGATGAATACGACATCGCCGGCGCGCTTGCCCCAATAACCCACCAGGGATGCATCTTTCTTTTTAAGCGCAAAGGCCACGGCCCGCTTTCCGCTTTCCGGTTCCCGCCAGTCAAGAAGGGCATCAATTATCTCTTCCTGCACCGCCTCATAGTCTTTTGGCTCGACGATGCCTTCAGGCTCACGGCCTTTGAGGTTGACACAAATTTGAGCACCACCGTGAGGATAGGCCTTGGTTTGAGACCAATCTATATTCCCCGGCGGCCTTTGGGCACTGCCCTGACCTCCCGAGTAACTTAAAAGCCCGACTTCTTGCAGTCTTTTGGCCAGGGAGCAATAGAATATATCCATCACATGGCCGTGGTCCGAGACGACCGAGATAATGGTCTCGTTATCGCAAAGTTGCATAAACCCCCCCAGGAGCCTATCGCCCAGTTTATAAGCCTGGCGCAAGGCATCAATGCAATCGGGGGCCGCTTTGGCATCGTAAATTGGAGAAGCCGGGTCAGCACAAGCCAGAAATCTATGCTGCACGGAGTCGGGAAAATGCCAGTGCAGATAATAAATCTCCCAGCCCTTGGTTTCGTGTAAATATTTGGCGGCCTTGATGTGCCAATCTACCTGATACTCTATCTCTTCGAGAATAGTCTGATAATCTTCCAGGTCGAGGGAAAGCGGAAGACCGGAATGTTCAATATAAGGCCCGACCTGCTCAACCAGTTCTTCGGAAAGCGATTCCGGCTCTGTGAAGGAGGTGGTGGGATAAATTTCGCTGCGAAGAAGACGAAGCCTTTTGCCGTCGGGGCTGAGTTCCAGGAGTTTGAAACGCATAGAGCCGCTTTGCAGTCCCGCCTTCGATGGTATCTCACGGATTATCCAGGGCGACCACTGGCCTGGGGAAAGGCGCGCCAAAGGTGAGGAAGCATCTTTCCCTTGAGCAATGAGCAATTGGTCAAAACCATTGCCAGATGTGCTTTGAAGAAGGATATTGAAGTGAAGCCCAGCGGTTTGTGGATGCTTTGCCCCTGTTTCAGGCGCAGCAGTAACTACGGCCTGGTCCGCGCCATCTTCGGTAGCGCCGACGGCCCTGGCCGCAGCCGGCCCGGTTAAAGGGGCCTCAGGTCCCAGACCAACGGTAATTACTCCTTCAAGGGCAGGCTCAATTATCTCTCCATTCCAGTTTTCGGCGGGTTTTAGCACGAGTGAAGTGCCTTGGGAAGCGTCTTCCTCCGTTGAATATACTTCACCTGAGAGTATCTTATGGGAAACAAGGCCGCGTTGCAGTGGAACGATTACCAAACCGGTTTTGAGCCGAGAGGGAAAAGCGCCGGGGTATGCGGCGACCAGGCTCCTTTTCCCTGCTTTTTCTGCCGCCTCCCAGATGGTCTGGGCCGTAATGGTGCGAGAATGGAAGGTGGAAATGGGCTTGCGGTCTAAAGGGTCGCCCGGGGAGCGGTCGTCCCAATTACCTGCCCCGTGAGCGCCCGGATAGGCGCCGGTGGCAATGGTGGCCCAGTTCGTCGGCGTATAGGCCGGAAGGCAGGGTAAGGCTTTGCTGATGGCGCCTTCTTCCATAAGGCGTTTGAAGTAGGGTAGCGAGCCTTCTTGAGCGAAACGATTAACCAGAGGCAAGGAAATAGCATCAATTCCTAAAACGATGAGCCTTTTGGCCTGGGCCACATCACACCTCTCTTTCTTGGGCAACTGGTGAAGTAAAAGCGGAATTTGAACGGGTTCCTCGAAGAGTGAGGGCGCTTGCATCTTCAACTGCGACCTTCACCAACTTGCCCATAGTGCTTTTATCTGCAGGGAAAAGGACGATCTGGTTAGTTTTCGTCCGGCCGGTGTAGAAGGCGGGGTTATTTTTGCTGGGGCCTTCCACGAGGATTTCCACTTCCTTACCTACAAATGAACGATTTTGGGCCAGACTGCGTTCGGCCTGTATGTTAAGGAGGAGATGATTTCGTTTTTTCTTCACATCCTCCGGAACATCATCTTCGAGGCGGCTGGCCCCTGTCAAGGGTCGGGGCGAATATTTGAAGATGAAACAATTTTGAAAGCGGACTTCTCTAAAGAGGCTAACCGTGGCCTGGAAATCTTCCTCGGTCTCTCCGGGAAAGCCGACAATGAAGTCACTGGCTATGGCGATATCCGGGAGTATCTTTCGCGCCAGTTCTATCTTGCGCAGATACTCACTTCGGGTGTAGCCACGGTTCATAGCCGCCAGTATGTGGTCGGAGCCGGATTGAGCCGGCAGATGAAGATATTCGCAAATTGCCTCAAATTCGGCCATTTTGCGAAGGACATCTTCTTTCAGGTCCCTGGGGTGTGAGGTGATGAAGCGAAGGCGCTTAACCTGGGTTTTTTGGGCTATGAGGCCGAGAAGTTCGCCCAGGTCTTCACCGGTAGGCGATTTGTAGGAAGTGATGCTTTGGCCGAGGAGGGTTACCTCCAAGCAGCCGTCATCCACGAGGGCCTTTACCTCGTCAAGGACTTGTTGCGCGGGCCGGCTGAGCGCGGGGCCTCTGGTAAAGGGAACTACGCAGTAAGAGCAGAAATTATTGCAACCGCGCATCACAGAAACAAAGGCCTGGTATTTATTGGGGCGTCTTTTAATCTTTCGGGTAAAATGAAAAGGGAAGGCCTCGCTCACGGCGAGGAGTTGTTTTTTAGCGGGGCCGGCAGGGGGTTCTTTCCGATTGCGGTCAATTTCTCTCAGGAGTTCGCCCAGGCGCAGGATTTCTCTGGTTCCCACAACCAAATCTACATAAGGGAAGCGGTGCAGGATTTTTTCTTTTTCTTTCTGAGCCATACAACCCAAAACGCCGATTATGAGGTCGGGATTTCGCTTTTTTCTTCTTTTTAGTGCGCCTATGCGAGAATAGACTCTGTCCTCGGCGTGCTGGCGAACGCTACAGGTATTGAAAAGGATGAATCCTGCTTGCTCTTCATCGGATGCGGGTTCAAATCCGGCCTGCAGGAGACTGGCAGCCACCAGTTCGGAGTCCAGTTTATTCATCTGGCAGCCGAAAGTGCGGATGAAAAATTTCCCGGTCATAATCTACTTGATCAGATCAAATACCTTTTTGAGTTGTGTTTCAACATCGGTGGCAATCCTTCTTAGTTCTTTATTGTCAATCATTTCCATTGCTACC